>JBATMM010000526.1:0-12024 GCA_049289835.1 Saprospiraceae bacterium
GCACCACCCCCCACCAGAGAAATGAAAAATTTGTTACTCTACTCCATTACAAAAATTTTACCAATAAACATTTATTTCCTGGTCTTTGTAACCATAATAAATCAACAGTAGTAATACATTTATACCCTAAACCAATTTATTATGCCAACCGTAGTAGTAAGACACCAAGTAGGAGATTTTGAAACATGGCTTACCGGCCATGAAGACAGAGTGAGGCTTTTTGCTCCCGCCGTTTCAGGTTTTGAAACCTTTCAGGATGTTGATGATCCTAACTCCGTTGTGTTAGTTCTGCAAGTGACAGATATGGAGCAACTGGACACGATCATGAATGATCCTGATGTGCAGGAAGCCAAAGACCGGCACACCGTCATTGATCCAATCATACTGTCAATGCAGGTGCCTGTTTAAAATACAGGGTACATCATTAAGTACTTAAGGATACAAAGTGTGTTCTTTTCTGTCAACCCCCAAAAAGATTTCAATTTTTTTGGGGGTTTATTATTATAGAAATCTTGCCAGAATTATTCAATTAATGCTTTCCGCTAACTATTCGTAGAAAATATTCAATAGTCATTTTACTTTATCTTAACAATTCTTCAATTATTATTTACACACTTCTTAAAGATGATTTTAGAATGAATCTTGTACGTTAAATCAAAACAATTTATTGAATTATTATATAACGATCATTTTACATGCATTAGGGAATTAGAGCATTCAAGATATCTACCTTGTCGTATTAAAATATTGATACGTTTTTTACTCATTACAATCCATACGACAGGCAACACATGAAAATAAACGTTTTTTCAGAAACAAAAATACTCAACATCAAAGGGGAAGGCGTCAACGCATCATTCCTCGATCATATTGAACTGTTGAAGGAGCAAAATGATGTGGAAATCTGCATCAATAATGAATCTATCGGAGACATTCTGCATTCCCACACGTACGGCCCCTATTATTTCTGGAGGGGACGCAAATACAAACACAAAAAAATATTCACGGTACATACCACGCAGGATACCATTAAGGGCTCACTCCCGTTTTGGAAATTAGCGATGCCTTTTGTGAAGTGGTATTTCAAACAGGTATTTTCCTATGCCGATGTTTGTATTGCCATCAGTCCCATGGTAGAAAAAACAATTAAAGATTCAGGAGCCAGAACGACAATATACCGCCTAAATAATCCGGTCATGCTTGAAAAATGGCTACGAAATTCCGAACTACGTAAAAAAGGAAGAGCAATTCTCGGATTAAAAGAAAATGAATTTTGTGTACTTGGTGTCGGACAATTAGAGGCCAGGAAAGGATGCGAAGATTTCATTGAAGTAGCAAAACTGATTCCGGACGCACAGTTTCGTTGGGTAGGTGGCAGGCCATTAGGCGCATTTACGGAAGGCATTCGAAAGTTGAACAGGCAGATCCGTGAGACACCGGATAATGTAGTATTTGCCGGCATGTATGAATATGCTGACATGCCATGTCTCTATGCCGCTGCCGATGTTTTTCTATTTCCTTCCTACCAGGAAAATTGCCCGCTTGCACCTGTCGAGGCAGCTGCCTCCGGAATGCCTGTAATATTCAGAGATCTGATAGAATATAATATGCTGTATCAAAGCCCATACTTAAAAGCTAACAGCATAGATGAATTCGCAGCACTCATTGAGCAATTGAAGTCTGATAACAATGCGTATGAGCATGGACTTGATGTATCCGCGCAATTAATCAAACAATTTGACAGAACAGTTATCCGAAGCAAACTGCTCGAACTATATTCATCATTTCCCATCAAAACTGATTCTACCGGGGTTACTAAATTAAAAAGCAGAAAAATTTATAATCAACCGTCAAAGAATTATCCACAAGTCCAAATTTAGTTTTCGGCACACCAATCAGGTTTGACTTTCTTTCTCACTTTCGGGTTGTCCCTTTTTCTTAAAATATTTCCGAAAAAGTTTAACAGCCAATACTACAACAACGAGAAATAAGATTATTTCCCATAAGTTTATGTGAACAGGAATCTTTTCCCAAGAAGGACCTATAAGAAGGCCTGCAATCACATACAGGCAACTCCATACAAAAGCGGTAGTGGCAGCAATGGGGACAAAAAGTATTGGCTTCACCTGCAACAAGCCTGCTATCACAGAAGTATAGCCCCGAATCAGTGGGGTAATCCTTCCTAAATAAAGCGTCCAGAGTCCGCCCTCAGCAAAACGGGAACAAAGTATTTCAATTTTTCTATCGGATATCGGAAACCAACGTGGTTTGTGTTTGATGATATAAGTTCCAAAAAAATAAAACACCACATAGAGTATACCTGTACCGATAAAATCGGCTGAAAAAGAAGTCAAAATCACCAAAGGAAAGACGAGAATTTTTTGAAAACAGAGATACCCGGAAAAAACAAGAACTAGTTCGTTAGGAACAGGATTTGGTATACCTATCTCCTGAGAAAAGATGAGAATAAAAATGGCAAGGTAACCATAATGTAAAATGAAATTGATTATTTCCTGAGGCATACGAAGTACACTTTCTAAATGTTTCAGAGCAAAACGTAATATAGCACATCAGGTTAAGAAAGCCAATATATGGCCAGAAGGAAAATAAATACTTTATCGGTAAGGTTACCTCTGATGAAGATAGACGTAATTCTCATAGTCGCAACACATCATTCAGGATACAAAAGCCTCCTTATTATATCTCCCTTTATATTCCACCGGCGACATACCCGTTATTTTTCTAAACACTTCACGAAATGCTTTTACATCCGAATAGCCAACTTCATACATAATCTCATTGATTGTTTTCCGACTATTTTCAAGCGACTTTTTTGCAGATTCAACTTTCACTCGTTGCGAATACTCTATTGGGGTATTTCCAGTGGCTTTTATAAATCTCCTGTCAAAGTTCCTTCTCCCAACAGAAAATTTAGCGGACAATTCTTCAATGGTTATTTTCTCCTGCAAGCGACTTTCTATAAATGTCTGTGCTTTTTTAACCACTTCATCATCATGCAATTTCTGACCTGTAAAAATTGAAAGGCTGACTGACTGTTTCTATCCATTTCAATTTGAAAAACTTTAGAACAGAATATGGCCGTTTGCCTGTCATAATACTTTTCGACCAGGTAAATGATCAGGTTTAAAAATGAATACGCTCCCCCATTGGTATAAATTCCCTTTTCATCAGTGATCAATTTATCGATTTGCAGATTCACCTTAGGAAACATCATTTTAAAATTTTCGGCGGCAGACCAATGTGTAGAACAACTCTTTCCATCTAACAATCCGCTTGATGCCAACATAAATGCACCCGTGCAAATAGAGGCGATTTCGGCACCTTGCTTATATTGTCTTTCAATCCAATCGATGATCTTCTTATTATCCTTCACCGCTTTTTGATAATTGTGATTCAATGAAGGAATGATGATAAGGTTGGTTTTTGTAATAGTATAAATGTCAGTGTGTGGCTTTACAGTAAACAGACCATCATAGAACTCTACTTTCTTTGAAACACCTGCCAATTGTATTGAAAATAATTCCTTCCTACCCTTTTGTTTCCAAAATTCATTTGCCTTTGTAAATATTTTGTACGCCCCTACAATGCTACTTAGGTTATTACCTTGTCCTTCAGGAACGATAATGGTGAGATGTTTCATAACCACTCTTTTTTGACAAAGATAAAAACATTGATTGTCCAAATCAACCCACTACAATGTCCATTTGTCACCTCCTCCCCGTTGTATTTAGACAATACTTTTGCCGGAGATGCAGAATACTTAATCTTAAAATATAAAACATCCAGGCATGAGTAAAAAAGATTTTTCAATCACCCTTTTGGTCAATAAAACACCTGAACAAGTTTTTAAAGCTGTCAAAAATGTTCGTGATTGGTGGTCGGGATATTATTCGGAAGAATTTAAAGGAGATACTGAAAAGCTCAATGATGAGTTCAGCTTTCGTGCCGGAGGAGGCGCTCATTACAGCAAGCAAAAATTAGTAGAGGTTATCCCCAACAAAAAGATTGTCTGGCTTATCACGGATAGCAAACTTACTTTTATTGAAAAAACGGACGAGTGGACCGGAACAAAAGTAATTTTTGACATTTCAGAAAAAGGCAGTAACACGCAACTTACTTTTACCCATGAAGGATTGACCCCGCAAATAGAATGCTATGATGCCTGTGCTCCGGCCTGGACACAGTATGTGCAGAATAAATTGTTGCCGTTGATACAACAAGAAAAATAAATTGATAACGATAAACTAAATCAAATGAAAGAAAGTAAAAGTTTCACAGCCACTATTTTGGTAGACCAAAATCCTGCAACTGCCTTCAATGCTATCAAAAACTTTCGTGCATGGTGGTCAGAAGAAATTGAAGGCAATACTGACAAACTCAATGAAGATTTTTTCTACCACTATAAAGACATTCATTTATGCAAAATCAAACTGATTGAAATCGTCCCTGATAAAAAATTAGTATATCTGGTGTTGGACAATCAGTTCAATTTTATTAAAGACAAAACCGAATGGGTAAACACAAAACTGATCTTTGATATCTCAAAGGATGACGGCAAAACTAAAGTACAGTTCACACACGAAGGCTTGGTGCCCGAATATGAATGTTACGATGTTTGCAACGATGCCTGGGGTGGTTACATTAAAAAAAGCCTTTACAATCTTATCACTACCGGCAAAGGAAATCCCAACCCCTTAGATAAGGATGGATTTAATGCGGAGTTGGCTGAGAAATGGAAGTTGACTTGACCCATAATTGTTCATAAGCCTGGTCGGTACAGAAGAGATGGGCTAATTGCAGAAATAAGCCTGATCTTTGTACTAAAAGTAAAACTGTTTTGCCGAAAACAACATATCAGGTCTACGTTATCGAATTATCAAAACGAGTGTTTACAGAGAATGCCAAATTCCGGGCAGCAAATCCACAATTTAATGGCGTACTCGAGTGTCTTTATGTAGGCATGACCAGCAAAGAACCTGCAGAACGATTCAGACAACATAAAACAGGTTACAGAAGTAAGAAGGGCTATAACATTTCATCGAAGTTGGTATGGAAGTATGGCTCCTATCTTCGTCCCAGTCTCTATGCTCACATCAATGAAGCACCGATGACCCGGCAGCAGGCCCTGAAAATGGAAGAACAACTTGCGTCAGAATTACGCAGAAGAGGTTATGCGGTCTGGTTTAACTAGATATTGAAAATAAGACAGTAAGACGGCAAGACAGTAAGACAGTAAGACAGTAAGACAGTAAGACAATAAGACAATAAGACAATAAGACAATAAGACAATAAGACAATAGGACAAAATAATTTTTGGGGCTTTGTTCTTTCTTGTTTCCTATTTATATTTGGAAAATAAATCCAGTTGAAAATGAAAAATGAAGAGTTCAACGAACTTTTCAGGAAACGAACAATGAGCTTTGCTCTGAAGGTTATTGAGTTCCTTGAAACTGTTCCTTTTAATTCAGTTACGAAAACACTTACGAATCAGCTCTGTGCTGCAGCTTCATCTGTTGCAGCAAACTGGCGTGCATTTTGCAGAGGTCGTTCGAAAAATGAACGGTTTGCCAAAATATGCATTGTTGTTGAAGAAGCAGATGAATCTCAGTTCTGGATCGAAATGTTCATGCAGCTTGAGTATGGAAGAACGGAATTGCTTCCAGCATTACATGCTGAATCAACAGAAATCTCAAAAGTCATGACATCGATCAAAGACAGCCATTCCCGTACAAAAACTTAGTCTTGCTTATTTTCTTACTGTCTTACTGTCTTATTTTTTTAAAAAAATTTGCGTAGTCAAATAACTACATATATATTTGTAGTCAAATAGCTACACAATGAATTTAAGACGGGACGTTTTCCAGGCCATAGCCGATCCGACAAGAAGGGCTATCCTTCTATTAGTCGCTTCACAATCCATGACGGCAGGGTCTATCGCTTCAAACTTTGACACCGCAAGACCCACTATTTCAAAACACATTCAAATATTGATGGAATGCGAGCTGCTTCATCAGGAGCAATCAGGCCGGGAAATCTATTATCATTTCAATCCTAACAAAATGAAAGAAGTAGCAGAATGGTTGATGCCATTTGCAAAAATGTGGGATGACCGGTTTAACAAACTGGAAAACATCATGAAAAAATATACATCAAAGAAATAAAAACCATGGAGACAAAAACAAAGGTCAACGCCGAAGAAGGAAGACAAGAGTTGTTCATTACAAGAGAATTTGACTTGCCTGTTGAATTATTATTTAAAGCCCACATTGAGCCTGAAATCGTGGAGCAATGGATGGGGTCGAAAGTATTGAAACTTGAAGCAAAGAAGCACGGCAGCTGGCAACTGGAAAAAAAAGATGATCATGGAAATGTGGTTTTTGGAGCGAATGGTGTATTCCATGAGTTTGTTCCTAACCAGAAATTCACACGGACATTTGAAATGGAGAACACACCTTTTGACGTCCAGCTGGAGTTTTTCACATTTGAAAAACGGACCAGTGACACCAGCAGACTCACGATGCACATTATATACAAATCGATTGAGCTCCGTGACCAGGTACTGAAGATGCCTTTTGCCCCGGGTATTAACATTGCACATAATAGATTACAGGAAGTTCTACGTCAGGAAAACAATAATCAATAATTAATAGGCAATAGGCAATAGAACGTCACATAGAAAATAAAAGATCATGAAAAAAAGAGATAAGATCATTTACTGGATTTCAACACTCTGGCTTGCATTAGGAATGTTTTCAACCGGATTGGTTCAGGTACTCAGGGTGCAGTCAGAAGGAGCTCTCGCTCCTCCGGGTGTGTGGGGTATTACACAATTAGGCTATCCTGTCTATTTTTTGACCATACTTGGGGTATGGAAAATATTGGGTGTGGTAGCCTTGCTTATTCCTAAATTTCCTTTGCTAAAGGAATGGACGTATGCAGGTTTTTTCTTTACCATGACAGGAGCGATATTTTCGCATATTGCATCAGGTAGTCCTATGAATGAATATTTTCCTTCCTTACTGTTATTAGCACTGACTTTGGTATCGTGGTATTACAGACCTTTGGACAGAAAGATCATCTCGGCTAAAGCATAGCCATTAACTATGGAATAACTGGTCAATAACAAGTTCCTTGTCCAATCAGCACTACATTAGGCACTTCAAACTAAAAAACATGAAGAAAATCTACATTTTCCTTTTTTTAATATTCGCTCTGTTTAATGACGCTTGCGCACAAACCAAAATTAATAAGCTCGATGCGCTGATCAGTGCCTATGCTGAATATAGCCAATTTAATGGCTCGGTCCTGGTTGCAGATAAAGGGGAGATTATTTACAAGAAAGGCTTTGGCCTGGCTAATATGGAATGGGATATCCCTAATAAACCCGACACAAAATTTAGATTAGCTTCAGTCACCAAACAATTTACGGCCATGTTGATTGTGCAACTGGCTTCAGAAAACAAAATTAAGTTAGATGTGCCCATATCAACCTATCTACCGGATTATCCTAAAAAAAATGGGGACATCATCACGATTCATCACCTGCTGACGCACACTTCCGGAATTCCGAATTATACTTCCTTTGCCAACTACCAAGAAATCATGAGTTTAGCTTATCGTCCGGAAGATATCGTACGCCTTTTCGCTGACTCAACGCTTGATTTTACTCCGGGAGAAAGATTTCAGTACAGCAACTCAGGTTATGTTCTGTTAGGATACATCATTGAACAAATAACCGGCAAGTCCTATGAGCAGGTATTACAAGACAAGATTTTTACGCCCCTTAAAATGATGAATTCGGGGTATGATCACAATGAAACCGTCATCAAAAACAGAGCTGCAGGTTATAACCAGGTGGGTAACACTTTTCAAAATGCGAATTACATTGATATGTCCGTCCCATTTTCAGCAGGTGGAATTTACTCCACAGTCGAAGATCTGTACTTATGGGACCAGGCTCTGTATAGTGAAAAACTTCTTCCAAAAAAATATCTGGACTTAATATTTACCAAACATATTCCTGCAGGCCAAAATTATTACGGCTATGGATGGCAAATTGGTAAAATGCCAGTTGGCAACTCTGAAGACCAGGTCGAAACCATCAGTCATAGTGGTTCTATAAATGGCTTTGGCACCCTGATTACACGGATTCCGTCGGACAAGTCATTGATCGTGTTATTGAACAATACGGGAAATGCCCCGCTTTATGATATGTCCATTGGAATAACCGGCATTCTTCATAATACATCTTATAGCTTTCCAAAAAAATCGCTTGCGTTTACGTTTTTAAAGGCAATCGAAAAAGATGGCATCCAAACTGCACTAATAAATTATAAAGAATTTAAAGATTCGGGTGATTATACGATCAACGAAAATGAAATGAATCTGGCAGGATACCAATTGTTACAATCTGGCAAACCAAAGGAAGCAGCATCCGTTTTTAAATTGAATGTTGAAGCATTCCCTAATTCGTTCAACACATATGACAGTTACGGCGAAGCATTACTGGCCCTGGGAGATACCGCTTTAGCTATTGAAAATTATGCAAAGTCTGTAAAGTTAAATCCGGGTAATGAAAACGGTGTGAAAATATTGAAAGCATTAGGTGTAAACACGGATACCTTGATAAAAAATGTGGCTATTGAAGATTTGAAATTATTGGAAGGCGAATACCTGGTCACCAATCCTGCTACAGATGGTGATAAATATTGGAAGATTGAGTTTGAAGTAGTGAATGGAGAATTGTTTGGCAACGATCGAGGCTACCGATACAAATTGGTTCCTATCGGGGACAATCAATTTATCAATCCGGATGATGGAGAATCATTAGTATTCGATACCAAAGACAAGAAGGCAATAACCCTCACGCTTTTCGGAAGGTTTAAGTTCAGGAAGGTGATATGATTATGATTTTCTATATACTGACTGTCATCTTCACTTGTATGGGAGAAAACACATTTCAGGCCACTCAAGACACTTTAAACAATCAAAATTCAATCTCGATTGAGCCGATGGTTATCGAGAGGACTTTTGGCGACACCGTAAAAGAGCTAAGCGATAGCATATGGGTCATCTTCCAGGATCGGGATAACCACTATTGGTTTGGTAGCAATGGAGAAGGTGTGTATCAATTTAATGGTAAAACTCTTATCCGCTTCACTACAAAAAACGGTTTAAGCAACGACAGCATTCGCGAGATCCAGCAAGACAGGTTGGGGAATTTATACTTCTCTACCATGAATAGTATCTGCAAATTTGATGGACATACCATCCGTGAAATCATTCCGGTTAAACCCGAGGATCCTCAGTCAGGGTGGAAACTGGAACCGGAAGATCTATGGTTTAAGGGAAATTCTATAGTCAATGGACCTTACCGTCTGCATGGCAACACACTGTATGATCTTGATTTTCCGAAACATGAGATGGAGGATGAACTTCTGGCAAGAACCGGAATTGTACCCTGGAATAATTATGGTGTTTATACCATTTACAAAGACACCAAAGGAAATATTTGGTTTGGTACAAGCTGTTTCGGTGCATGTCGATTCGATGGAAAGTCGCTGACATGGATTTCAGAAAATGAGATAACGTTTCTCACTGATGCGTTTGGTGTGCGTGGTATAATAGAAGAGCAGGATGGATGGATGTGGCTGACAAATACACTGTATCGATATAAAATCAATGAACCAGAACTCAACAGAGAAGGTCAATCGGAGATTACATACAAAAAAGAAAAAGGAATTAGCCATGGCGAATGTGATTACTTTCAATACATCGTCAAAGATGATAAAGGCTACTGGATGTCGACCTATACGGGAGGTGTCTGGCGATATGATCCATCGAAAAAAGAAATGACACATTATCCGGTTTTAAAAAATGATACCCAAATACCAATAGTCTCAATATTCAAAGACAAACAAGGCTCGCTATGGCTAGGCACACAGCAAGATGGTGTTTACAGATACAATGATAAAACGTTTGAGAAATTTGAACTCTGATGCAACATATGTAAGCCAAAAATCATTAGCCTCAAAGACGTTAAGAAAAGCTTTGCACATTTGTGTAATAAAAAATATATTAGACACAAGGGTGCTAAGACGCAAAGAAAAACTTAACTTAACTTTCTAAAAAAAAATGAATACCAACAAAAAGAACCTGACGCCCAAACAACGTGAAGAACTACTCACCAATTTAAAATCACGTTTTGAGAAAAACATGAACCGTCATAAAGGTATTGAATGGGTGAAAGTGCAAGCAAAGCTTGACGCTAATCCTGCAAAACTGTGGTCGCTCAATGCCATGGAAAGTACCGGCGGTGAACCGGATGTCGTAGGTCAAGATAAAAAAACAGGCGAATACATCTTTTATGATTGCTCGGCGGAAAGTCCTAAAGATCGCAGAAGTATTTGTTTCGATCATGAAGCACTTGAGGCAAGGAAAGAAAATAAACCGGAGGACAGTGCTATGAATATGGCAGAAGAAATGGGCATTGAACTCCTGACAGAAGATCAATATCGCGAGTTGCAGAAACTTGGAAAATTCGATTTAAAAACATCGAGTTGGGTACAAACACCCGGTGCTATCCGAAAACTTGGTGGTGCCATTTTTTGTGACCGTCGCTACGATACTGTGTTTGTATATCACAACGGTGCAGAATCTTACTATGCCGCCAGAGGTTTTCGCGGATCACTAAGGGTCTGAAATTTAATTTAACAAAATTCATTGAAGATTTATTTTTCACAGCCAATTGGAGAAGCATGCAATAATCGATATATAGCCATAGTTAATAGAACAGCAGAAGATATATATGGACAAAACATCTGCCAGATTAAAAGTTATGCCGGAATGTTTACGAAATGAATTTTGTTTAACAATCTAAATTTCAAACCATGAACAAGGCAATCTTAATCTTCTGCACTTTATTTGCAGGTCTACTGATGTTTACTTCCTGCGGAAAGGAAAGCGAAGGAGGAAGTACAGGAGGAGGTGAAGCAAAACTTAGCACCAATGGCAGTTCGGAGAGCCACAATATGGGACAAAACTGCATGAATTGTCACCAGAAAGGTGGTGAAGGTGAAGGCTGGTTTACCGTGGCAGGCACAATCTATAATCAATTGAACAATAGTCCTTCAGCTAACGGTTTGGTGGAGTTGTATACCGGTCCAAATGGGACGGGGAAAGTAGCGTATACGATTCAGGTAGATGCCAGAGGAAACTTTTACACTACCGAAAACATCAACTTTGGAAATGGATTATATCCTGCATCAGTAGTAGGTCAAACGAGAAGGTATATGCCTGATGCAGTTACCTCAGGACAATGTAATAGTTGTCATGGAAGTTCAACACACCTTATCTATACAAACTAAGTAAGCCGATAAGCAAGATTAGGTATGCTTTGCACCTGACATGAAGCATACCTAATCTTGTATTAATTTTAGCAATATTCATGTGATCTGTACAGGTATTACGTCTATGAATTCAGTTTATCCTGTGTCTGCTAATTTTAAAAGAATATTGATATACGATCATATTAAAATTCCATCTTTGCAATTCGGTGAGGACAGAATTTTACATACTACCCATTTCGCCTCCCTCAATCCATGGATAAACGAACATCAGATGTATTTCATATTTTAGCCGCCATGAAAATGCATCTGCTCCTCTTCGGAACCTCACTCATGTTGCTCTGCTGTCAACCTGCAAAACAAGACGCTCAGAGCAAAGAACCTGCCACTGAAAATGCTACTACCATGGAACCCACAAGTCCTGCTACTGATTATCTCCATGTCCCAGGTCCGATTGATTTCAACCAAAAAGAATATCTATTGAACTGGAGCTCTCATCCTTCTGACAATTATTACAAACATGAATATCTGCCGAAGGGAGAAAACGCTGAGCATTACGATCAGATGATCATGCTGGAGGTGGCCCTTGGAGATCTTGTTCCTCAGGATATAGCCAAAGGAAAAGCAAATGAAATCGAAGGGCGAAAAGGCACTGATG
>JBATMM010000527.1:0-7094 GCA_049289835.1 Saprospiraceae bacterium
GTCAGAGACACTCGAACGTCAATCCAGGCAAAGATCGCACCGCATATATTGTAAGAATATCGTTAATGCCAATTTCATTTTGAGCCGATACATGACCGGGTATGTTCACCAAAGTATACAAATTAAAAAAAGGCAGAAATTGATTTTTAATATTTTGCTCAATTCGGACCTAATTGCACAGGTGTATTCCGATCCGCAGTAGTTTCATCACCTATCTGGCCAAAACGATTAGAACCCCATGCCAATAGTCTGCCATTGTTTTTCAGGCCTAATGAATGAAAATTACCTGCGGCGATCTTTTCATAATCTGATCCGATTTGGACAGGTGTTTTCTGATTCACATTTGTACCATCACCCAAATGACCAAAATATTTATTTTCTCCCCAGGCCCACAGTGTGCCGTCTGTTTTAATCCCCATAGAGTATAAAGAACCCGCGGCTACCGCTGCATATCCAGTGCTTATTTGTTTTGGTTTTCTGGCATCCGCGGAAGAATTATCACCCAGCTGTCCAAAATTGTTGTGACCCCAAACCCACAGTGAACCGTCAATTTTCACTGCCAATGAGTGGTTAGCTCCAACGGCAATTGCTTTAAAATCAGACCCAATCATCACCGGTGTATTCTTGCTCACCAATGTACTATCGCCTAATTGGCCGTAATAATTATAGCCCCAGGCCCAAAGTGTATGGTCAGTTTTCAGTGCTAATGAATGATCTCCACCGGCAGCAATCGCTACATAATCATACCCTATTAATACAGGTTCTTTCTTATCAGAGTATCCGCCATTCCCTAGCTGACCATAAGTGTTTTGACCCCATGCCCAAAGCGAACTATCTGCCTTTAGCGCTAACGAATGACGATACCCGGCAGCAATCGCTATAAAGCCGGAATCTATCAGCACAGGTATATATTTGTCGCTCAAAGTCTTATCGCCTATCTGGCCTTGTTGGTTATCGCCCCATCCCCACAGCGTGCTATCTTTTCCCAGGGCCAGGGAGAACTCATAGCCGGCTGATATTGCAGCAAAACCCGGCCCTATCTGCACAGGACTGTGCTTATCCTCCAGGGTGCTATCTCCTAACTGACCTTTATAGTTGCCTCCCCATGCCCACAGCGTCCCATTTGGTTCTAACCCTAATGAATGATAACCACCCGCTGAAATAGATTGATAAAATTTGGGTCCTGACTGAGGCACGGGCTCATCATTTTTCGAGCAACTGGCAGTGAGAAATAATAGTACTCCTGAAATAAGTACTGAAAAAATCCAAAACTTGTTATGCACTTTCATACCTTTTTATTTGATCAAATTATCTTATGATATTATGACAGAAACAATTATATAAATATCCTCTTTCGGGAGTTTCAAATATAATGATTTATAGAGAATGTGATCATTTTGGATATTTGAAGAGCTGCCGCACCTGGTTGTTTGCTTGGGTTCAACAGTGTGGCACAACTAGGTGTGCCACACCTAGGTGTGCCACACTGTCGTAACGGGCTGATCTTCAACGGCCCTCATAGGTTATGCACATAACCACTGCGGATAACTTTTTTGCACAGATTTTTATGTCCAATTGCTCTTGAATACCGCCGGGAATGGTACCTCAATACTCAATCACCTATAATTTTGCTTTCTTTCATTTTTTTAATGTCCCAGATATAAATAGCAGATTTCTTTTCCCTAACGGCCGCATAGACAAGAAACTTTTCATCAGGTGAAATGCTTAACCTACTTACACCTTCATTGAGCAAACAAATTTGTTCGGGTTTCCCAACCTTAATTTTTTGTTTAAAAAGAGCATTGCCTGCTGACGTTTCAGAGACGTAGTAAAAACTATGACTATCAGGAGCCCATGATGGTGCGATGTCCCTGACATTATTTTTAGTCAGGTTATGAATATTTGAACCGTCTGCATTCATCAACATGATTTCACATGAATCTCTCATCTGAATCCTTTCTTCCGGTGTGATATCATTCCACTTTTTCCGGATCGCAACGCTTCGTCCAAAAAGTATTTTGGTTCCATCAGGCGACCAAACCGGAGATGAAAAATCATGAGAGCTATCCGTAATAATTTTCAGAGAAGTCCCATTCGTGTTCATGATAGAAAGATCATTCGGTGTCTGACCTATCTTTCTCGAGTCAAAAACTAAAATTTGTTTGGATGACCAGTTTGGTTCGTAGGCATCATAAGAAGGAGTCGGTAATTCTGTTTGCATACCGCCTGTTGAACTATTCGTAAACAACTGCATAGGCTGTTGACTTCCATAATAAACTATACTTCTGCCATCAGGTGACCAGGCAGGTTGACCATAGTCAAAAATGGTATCTGTTAATTTTTTCAAATCACTTCCATTAATGGCCATGGTATAAATGGAAGACTTCCCATCCCGGGTGGATTCAAACAGAATCTTAGATCCATCTGGTGACCACGTGGGATTGTAATAATGAATCACTTTCTGCGCATAAGCATTTGAAATTGAAAAATGCATATCCGACATTAGAAATAGGAAATTGAGAATTATGAGTTTCGCCATATGACATAAACGTCTAAGTCTCTGTAATGTGAATGGCCCATAGCCGGGACTTTCAGGTTATGATCTCAGGCTGGTCAAAAAACCAATTACAGAATAGATTCCTCCTATAATCATCAGATTAAAAACAAAATTGATCATCGTATCACTCACCGAATGAGACCTGCTGTCTATGTCAATAAATACATAGACTGCGTATCCGACGACCGCAAATAAAACTACCCATGACGGGAATGAAACCGGGATGAAAAATATACCAATGCGTCTGAACCTGAATGATTTCATAAAATGAGATTTATCATATACGTGAGAGAAACCAGGATAGAGAATAAAATGATGAGCAGGTGCTGCCAAATCAATTTACGCAAATGGATCAAAGATGGACTTCCTGAAAGAAGGTAGACTTTTTTTATGCTGACGAAATTAATCCATATAAAAATAAGCGGAACAAATAGAAACATAGTGATGGATACAACCGGATGGGCACTTTGGAATTCATCAATAATATTAATTGGACCTAAACCCGGATTGAAATATCCTTTCATCATCATGATGGCGATCATATATATCGGGATGCTGATCCACCACCAACTCACCGCCAATTTATCTTTTGCTTTAATAAGTGCAGCTCCAAGAAGTTCTTCGTGTCTCAATTCCACAACAGCAGGCTTTGTCATGCGGTTTAGTTTTTCTTCAAAATCTTCCATTTACAAAATCAATAATGATGAACGTTAGATTTGGTTGCATTTTTTTCTGAGTTTTTCCAATCCCCTCGACAATAGGGATTTCAATGTCCCTTCGTTGACTGAAAGGATTTCAATGATTTCTTTATTTCCCTTTCCTTCAAAATACCGGAGTGAAATGACGTTCTGGTATTTCACAGGTAATGTCTTGAGCGCTTCAAGTACAGTGAGAAATTGTTCATGGTGATGTAATTCCAGTTCGAGTTCCTTTCGATCTTCTTCAAAATAGTTAGTGAAAATCCCTTTCTCTTCCTGATCGATCCGTTCGAATAATGAATGATGCTTCTGTTTATTTCTGAAATACATATTCACCTCATTGGTGGCGATTCGGTATAGCCAGATTTTTATAGAAATACCCTTGTAGGTGAAGTTTTTAATATGCCTGAAAGCATTAAAAAAAGTATCTGCTGCAATATCTCCTGTATCCTCTACATTCCCAGTACGTCGTAGGATATATCCAAATATCGGTTTATAATCCTGCCTGAAAAGAACAGCAAATTGTTCAGGTTTTCCCTTGATACTTTCGAGGAGTTCAATTTCAGTCACGGTTTGTTAGAATTCGATCTGACCAATAATGGAAAAGTATTGATTTGGTTGCAAAAAAAATAAAACATACCACATGGATAGTATTGACAGGGCTTGCCCCTGTCTGAATAAACACTTTGCCACTGTCTTTGTAAAACAATTATCGCATTTTCGAAGTCGGTGACTCTCGAACGTCAGATAGTATTGACAGGGTTTGCCCCTGTCTTAGTAAAAAACTTAAGTGAATAGTGTGCGTCGACCTTCCTCTGTTATTAGTTATAGTTGCTGAGCTGGTTTGAATGTATTCATTTGATTTCACAGGTTCGAGGTCAGAGACACTCGAACGTCAGCATTCTTTAATCGTTATTCGTTACTCGTCATTCGTCCTTGGTCTATTGTCTATGGCCCATGGTCATCACGCACTTCTGTATCTGCTGAAAAACCAAACTTTCAAAAGATCCGCGGTCACAATGTAGCCCATTACAATCAACAACATCGCTCCCAGATTTATCATTGGCAGGGGTACTAAACCAATCTGATTCGCCAGTGGTGTATAGGGTAGCCCCAGTGTGATCACTAGTCCGACAATACTTAATATCATCAGGAATTTTGCCGGTTTGCTCTTAAAGAAATTCTTATGCGTCCTGATAATAAAAAGTATAAATAATTCACTTAAGATAGATTCAATAAACCAACCGGTCTGAAAGGCCGATTCTTTCACCCGCAGTACAAACAAAAGTGTCACAAATGTGATGATGTCAAACAGGGAACTATGAATCCCAAATATGAGCATGTACGTCCTGATAAATTTTATGTCCCATCTTCCCGGAGTTTCCAGTTGTTCTTCATCTACATTGTCAGATGCTATCGTGAGATATGGAAAGTCAGTAATGAAATTAGTGAGCAATATTTGTTTCGGCAGCATAGGCAAAAAAGGTAATATCAAGGAAGCCACAGCCACACTGAACATGTTGCCAAATGTCGAACCGGTATTGATAAAAATATATTTCAATGTATTTGCAAATGTTCTCCGGCCTTCTCTGATGCCGTCTACCAGTACACTTAAATTTTTCTCCATCAGTACAAAGTCCGCAGCTTCTCTGGCTACATCCACAGCATTCTCAACAGAAATACCAACGTCGGCTGCATTCATCGCAGACACATCATTGATGCCATCACCGATGTAAGCTACTGTGTATGACTTTCTCAATGCAAAGATGATTCGTTCCTTTTGTTGCGGTTCAACTTCAGCAAAAATATGGGTGTCTTTTACTAATTTGGTCAATGCCTCCGCACTCGTAATATTGAGCTCATGACCTGTCATCAGAACAGGGTCCTTTATTCCAATGTGTAAGGCGATGGACTTGGCAACATTAACATTATCACCTGTTATGATCTTCAATCGTACATGAAGTTTTCGCAGAGCATTAATGGTTTCTGTTATACTTGCTTTTATTTTATCCTCAAGTAATACGAATCCTGCGAATATCATCTCTGTCTCGTCAGCCTTTGAAATCGTATCCGATTGAATATTTTTATAACATACGCCTATTGCTCTGATTCCATTTATTCCAAATTGCTCATATTGTTGTGCAATCTCAGCCTGCTTAGACTTTAAATCAACAATTTGGCCATCACCTGATCTCATCTGTGTACATATACTGATGATCTGTTCGAAAGCACCTTTCGTGATCAATATTTTTCCTTCTGTAGTGCTGACTGCAATACTTAATCTTTTCCGGATAAAATCATAAGGCACCTCTCCTGTCTTTTGAGGATTCTCTTTTGTGTCAACCTTAATATTTTTCAAGGCATCATCAATAGGATTGGAATAGCCTGTTTCATATACTGCATTCCAATAGGCCAGTTTTTTTACAAAATCATTTTCTTTTCCATCAGGATCCACCAGTCCTGATACATTGATCACACCTTCCGTGATCGTGCCTGTCTTATCTGTACAGAGTAAATTGACTTCGCCCAGATTCTGGATCGAAGACAGTTTTTTTACAATTACTTTTTTGGCCACCAATCTTTTGGCACCTGCACTCATAGCTATTGTGGTGATGGCAGGAAGAAGTTCCGGAGCCATACCTACGGCGAGTGCCAGTGCAAAAAGTGCCGAATCAAGTACACTTTTATGATTTAGAATATTGATGGTCAGGATAAAAATGGACAGCACCAGGGTTATTTTCATCAGGAAAAAACCAAAGTCTTTTATTCCTTTTTCAAAAGTAGTCTGAGTTCTGGTGGTTGCACTTTGTGTAATATTTCCAAAAATGGTTTCTACCCCTGTAAAGATGACTATTGCTTTTGCGCTCCCGTTGAGAATACTTGTCCCCTGCCAAAGACAATTCGTTCTTTTTGACAATTCAGTTTGCTCCGCGATGGTCCCTACATCTTTCCTGACCGGAAAAGATTCACCTGTGAGACTGGCTTCATTGACATTCAATTCATTGGCCTCTATCAGTAAACAATCAGCCGGTACCATATTCCCTGCATTTAATACAAGTATATCACCAGGTACGATCACTGCCGAAAGAATTTCAATCACTACACCATCACGTATAACATTACTTTTCAAGGCAATCATCGATTGCAGTTTCTCCACGATCTTTCCTGCATTTCGTTCCTGGATGAAACTAAGGATGCCGGAGGACAACACGATGAATAAAATGATAAATACATCAGATGTGTCCCCCAGAAAGGCTGATAAAATGACAGCACCGATAAGCATCAGCATCAACGGGCTCCGGAACTGACTTATAAAAAGTAAAATATCCTTTGTGAAAGCAGATCTTTTTTTCCTGGCGTGTGCTGACTGAAGATATTTGGTTTCGGCGAATGATTTTGAAAGACCTTTATCAGAACTGCTTAATTTTTGGAACCAATAAGTTGGATCATATTGCCAAAAACTATTTGCATTGTCGGATTGGACTGGCATGTAGATGAATCAATGATTCAGGCTTAAGATACGATTTATGATGGTCAATAATGATTTCCGGGCAATTCACTCACGTGCCCTCTCTTGCGAAATGATTTCCGTGTAACTCACCCCCAGCCCCTCTTATTAAAGTGTATCTATTGAATACAGAATTCATTTGAGAGAGGGGTGAAATGATTTTCTGGTAACTCACCCCCATCCCCTCTCTTTTTACAGTTATATCTCTTGGATACAAAATTCATGTGAGAGAGGGGTGCTTTGATTTTCATACTTATATCATGACTCCCCTCTCTCCCTGAGATATTATTTCTATAAACGCATACTGTAAAAAGAGAGAAGGGGCCAGGGG
>JBATMM010000528.1:0-2904 GCA_049289835.1 Saprospiraceae bacterium
ACATATCTCACATCTCACATCTGACGTCTCACGCCTCACGAACTTAGGCTGAGCGTAGGCAAACTCACTACTCACTACTCACTACTCACAACTCACTTGATTACATTCGGATTAATAGGATATGGAAAAATAGGCGAGCGTCATGCAAGCTATATTTCAGCGCATCCTGATGGGAAGCTGGCAGGTGCATTTGATACGAAAAAGGAAAGGTCAGATTTATTTGCACAGAATAATCAGAATGCGAAAGTCTATTCATCACTTGATGAAATCCTACATGATGATACGATAGACATAGTCACTATCTGTACACCAAATTACACGCATGCTGACATCACCATCGCCGCCTTGCAGGCCGGGAAAAATGTGTTAGTTGAAAAACCAATGGCGATCAAAAAATCGGATTGCGAAGCGATGATACATGCATCACTGAAAACCGGAAAGTCCTTGTTCGTCGTAAAACAAAACCGT
The DNA here is from genome assembly GCA_049289835.1 of Saprospiraceae bacterium. Lineage (GTDB taxonomy): Bacteria > Bacteroidota > Bacteroidia > Chitinophagales > Saprospiraceae > Opimibacter. Next base: position 469 of record JBATMM010000528.1, read on the forward strand.
TTTAATCCACCAGTTCAGGCAGTGAAAAAACTCCTTGACCAAAAGAAGATGGGAAAGATTTATTCCATTGCCATCAATTGCTATTGGAATCGGAATGAAAACTACTACCGGAATTCTGACTGGAAAGGAAAAAAAGCACTGGATGGTGGGACATTATTTACGCAGTTCAGTCATTTTATTGATGTTGTTTACTACCTGCTGGGTGATATGCACATTTTAAATGCGCAACTGACGAATGCTGCCCATCAGGGCCTTATTGAATTTGAAGACACAGGCGTAGTGACGTTTTTATTGAATGAAAACAATGCTCCAGGTGTACTTCATTATACGACTGCTGCGTTCAGACAAAATATGGAAGGAAGCATTACCATCTTTGCCGAACATGCAACTATCAAAATCGGAGGGAAATATTTGAACACCATTGATTACCAGGCTACGGATGGATTTGATATTCATGACATTCCGGTGAGTGGTGCACCAAATCAATACGGAGATTATGAAGGATCCATGTCCAATCATGACCAGGTCATCGACAATGTCATCAGGTCACTCCAGGGAAAAACAGAGATCATGACAAATGCATATGATGGATTGAAGTCCGTTGAAATCATTGAGAATATTTATCAAATCGCAAGGACGAATGGATTCCAGCCAGGATAACATCATACATCCCACAGCCATCCTCGAAGGAAATATCCGGATGGGCCGGGGCAATCGTATCGGACCCAATGCCGTATTGAGAGGCAATATTGAAATGGGTGATCACAATATCATTGATACAGGTGTCTTCATCGAGAATAATGTAAGGCTTGGTCATCACAATCATCTCTATCCATATGTTGTAGTGGGTTCAGTAGGAGAGATGGGTGCTAAAGGTGATGTATTTATGGTTGACGGTTGGGTCAATATTCACAATGAAGTGACGATCAGGGAATTTTCATGTGTCAATTCACCATTCTATTTTCCGGAGACATGTATTGATGATAAGGTCTACGTGATGAATAAATGTTACATCGCACATGATTGTTATCTTGGACGGGGGGTGATCCTTAGTGCAGGAGTATTATTGGGAGGACGTGTTGTGATTGGTGAATTTTCAAATCTTGGTTTGGGAGCAACAGTTCATCAACGGATGCATATCGGTAGCAGGGTAATGGTAGGTATGCAGACTGTGGTTACAAAAGATATTCTTCCATATTCTCTTGTCGCCGGAAATCCTGCACGTATCCATCGTTTCAACAGACTGGGTGCTGAGCGTGGCGGAATGACAGATGAACAGATAATAGAAATGGAGTTATTTTTCAAATCCGATTTTCAAAATGTAAATGATTCAGAAAACCCGGTGATGAAGGAGATCGATGAATTTCTGAAGGACCATCCGAATAGTCTTTTGGAAATGAGAGCCAATAGGCAATAGGCAATAAGCAATAAAATAATTTGCGTTAATCTGCGAAATTTGCGGCAAAACAATTGGCAATGAGCAATAGGCAATAAGCAATAGGCAATGAGCAATTGGCAAAAAAATAATTTGCGTTAATCTGCGAAATTAGCGACAAAAAGGGATAGCAGAACATAAATTTTTCTATGTGACTTTCTATATGAACTATGTGTCTATGTGGTGAACCTTTTTTCTATTTCTTAAATAAATCTTAATTTGAATTGTAATTCATCTACACTCAAAGCGCAGCTTTGCAAACACCAAGACGTCGGTCAACCGACGCCTAACATTTTTTTATTTTTATTTTTAAAATCTTAAATCTATAATCCAATGCTTCGACTATCTAAACTCAACCTTGGGCTACAGCTCAGCAACCATCCCAAATAATTTCATGACTTATCTTTCAAAACATATTCCTCTCGTTGACCTTGTTGCGCAGTATTATTCCATACAGAGTGAAATGGATGATGCAATATCTGGTGTCATACACAGCGGTAGATTTATCGGAGGAGAAGAAGTCCGAAAATTTGCCATCAAATTTGCCGGCTTTAGTAATGTACCTTATTGCGTTCCTTGTGCTAACGGGACTGACTCACTTGAAATAGCACTTGCTGCTCTCAGAATTGGAAAGGGAGATGAAGTGATTATTCCTGCATTTTCATTTGTGGCTACCCTCGAAGCAGTTTGTAATATTGGAGCTACACCAGTACTGTGTGATATTGATCCGATTCGTTACACAATGGATGCAGGGAATGTTGAATCTGTACTGACTGAAAAGACGAAAGCAATTATGCCGGTTCACTTATATGGACAAATTGCAGATATGCATCCTTTGATGTTGCTGGCCGGAAGGAATAACTTATATGTCATAGAAGATGCAGCCCAGGCACATGGTGCTGAATACAATGGACAAGTCGCGGGTAGTATCGGACATATGGGCTCATTCAGTTTTTATCCAGGAAAAAATCTTGGAGCATATGGAGATGCAGGTGCGATCA
>JBATMM010000529.1:0-8558 GCA_049289835.1 Saprospiraceae bacterium
AAATATGCATTCCTCTCAACGTGCTCAATAACATTCCCATCGGAGAACCTGCATGCCAGATACCTTCCAATCTGTGTCCTCTGGTGCGTATGATAGTAGGTGCAGTTTGCTGACCATTTGTTCTGTAGCGCAGCGATGCAAGATCATCAGACAATGCAGGCAAACCATAGATGAGATAATCCAGATATTGAATTTCTGCAATGGGCCTGAATCCTCTGAGTGCTAATCCAATCGCCTGTCCCATGATGGTCCATTCACGAATGCCTGTATCCCACACTCTTTCTTTACCATATTTATCCTGCAATCCTGCAAAACCCTGATTAACATCACCGATATGACCTACATCCTCTCCGAACGCAACGACCCGTGGATCTCTTCCCAAAAGCTGATCGAAATAATGATTGAGTACCTGATATCCATTCATCGTCTCAGCATGATCACTGAAAGATGGCCTTACTACCGGCACATCCACACAACTGCCAGGTCCTTCAGCATAGAGATTTGAATTAAATGCATCTTTACCTTCTGACTGCCATTCGGCAATGAGGGAATTCAAATTTGCATCTGTATATTCAAATTCTGCAGCCAATAAATATTTTATTTGTTGGGCTATGGCCACCACTTCTGAAAACAAAACTTCAAGACCACTTGTCAATTTTACAGACAAGCCTTTCATTCTTTCTGTTTCATGAAATTCAGCAGGTAATTGATTTACGATTTCAACAAGTTGTTTTCTTTTTACTCTGACAGGATTGATAAATGCTTCCCATGCCCGTTGTTTGCACTCGCGTGTATATGTGATAGCATTTTGTCGCAGTTCATCGATAGCTTGTTGTGTAACAATACCTGCATCGACCATCCACTCCGCCATTTTGAGAATACAATCATTATCCACTTCCCATTTTAATCGTTCAGCAGATTTATATCGTTCGTGACTGCCTGATGTGGAGTGCCCCAATGGTTGTGTCACTTCCTGAATATGAAATACGGCAGGCAGGTGATTTTTCCTCACTTTCTGAATTCCTCTTTCATACATTTCGCACAGCCCGGGATAATCCCACGCTTTGCAGGTGTATAGATAAATACCTTCACCATTTTCATCGATATGAAATCCTTCAAGCAATCTCGAAATACTTTGCTTTGTGGTCTGTAATGATGTCGGAACAGATATACCATACCCATCATCCCAGACTGAAAGAGCCATAGGTGCTTTAATGACAGCGGCTGCATTCATCGCTTCCCAGAAAACACCTTCCGATGTACTGGCATCTCCTATTGAAACAAAACAAACTTCATTGCCGGCATTACTTGCCTGTAAATCTTTTCCGAGTTCAGGACGATGTCTGTATAATGTCGAAGCTTGTGCCAGACCTACTGCACGTGCCATCTGTCCACCGGTAGGAGAAACATCTGCAGACACATTGTATCGATCATCCTGCGGCAACCAATTACCTTTTTTATCAATCAATGGTGTAGCCCAATGACAATTCATTTGTCGCCCACCTGAGAAAGGATCATTTTCAGTATCAGCATATAGTTGAGCAAAATAATCTTCAACAGTAGAAATCCCTAATGCAAACATCCAGGTCTGATCACGATAGTAGCCTGATCGCCAATCTCCTTTTTGAAAAAACCTTGCCAATGCCACCTGCGGTACTTCTTTACCATCTCCGAGGATACCGAATTTTGCTTTCCCACTCAGCACTTCTTTGCGACCAAGGAGACTGGCTTCTCTACTGACACAACAAATCCAGAAATCAGATAGGACCTCCTGTGTAAATGCATCTTCAGCGCTTTTGGTCTTGTATTGCTTCAGTTGTTCGGCGGCTATATCTCTGAGCATTAGGTTTGTTTATTGTTGGTTGAATTCTTCTTATGTGAAGATGATGCAAAGGTAAGAATTTTGGATGCCGGATAAAGCGATGCCGGACGGTTACTGAGCTGTGGTTGGTGAGCTGTAGCACGAGGTTGAGTTCAAGCAGGTCGAACCATAGCACATGGATGAGAAAAGTAGGTCGAAGTATTCCGGACTCAGATACCAATGGAATTGATTTAGGTAGCAATGAATTCATGTAAAAACTATCTTTAAGTGCATTAAAGCATTTGATCAAATGCCACTTACATCTGCGATATTCAGCCTGCTCAAAAATGGCTAAAGGATAGAAAGGACAGGACACTTGAATTTGAGGATATCCTGCATTATCAGAAGATCATCGTGGCCATGACGGAGACGGATCGGATCATGAAGGAGATAGATAAAATCAATATTGAATGAGGTTAAAGTTAGATTTGATCCTCCACAAACTTTTTGATTTGTGCAATAATCTGATCTGTTGCCCTTGGCGTATTTCTTTCAACATGGCTATCGATCCATTCATAAAAACCATTTTCGGCTAGCAGCTGAATAAACTCTCCTTTCAAATATTCTTTAAGTTCTCGATTTGTGGCCATAATCTCTGTCCAAATAACACCTCTATTCTCAAGGATAAATACAATATCTTCAAAATCCTGACTTGTCCTTCCATCATTGCCACCTCGTCCTTTGAAAGCTTCTAACTTTATGGCCAGGAAATAAGGAGCACTCAGTATTCTGATCACATGATGCTCATCCAGCCGATAGTGAACGGATGTTTTAAATCCTTCAGGATACCAAATGTTTGAAAATCCAATTGAATGATCATCTGTAGGTAAAACATCCACTATAATCCCCTGTATTTTAAACCTGCATACAATGCCTGAAGCAATGTCATGTGTAAATCCCATGGATCTCAATTGTTCTTCGAGTATAGACCGCTCAGCATAACTCAATATTTCAATCAAAATATCAATGTCATCCGTTGGCCGGACTTCCATAACTTCCCGGTCAGGATAGAATGATATGATGGCTCCGCCTATGAAAACAACATTGTCACGTAGGTTTCCAAGCGCATTATAAACTGCCTTAATCCTTGTGATATTCGCGTGGTGATTCAATATGGAAGATCTTTCTTAATTCCTGGTGAGCATACTTCACTTCTCTCGTGCGTCCTACTCTGATGACATCCACTAAAGATAATAACTTGTAGAGTTCATCATCCTGCAGTGAAGCTTGTAATTGATTCTGATAAAAGGGCTCAATTGCGGATCCCATTGTTTTGCCATTCGGATAGGGCCAGACATATTTTACTTCACTGATGAATTTCATTTCCATAGAAGGATGTGAGTGGGCTGTTGGAATACCCCTCATCAATGGACCTGGTTTTTGTGGGAAAACATACCGCACACCATACATTAAGAACTCATACAGGTTTTGCCGAAGCACTATTTTTTTTTGATCATCGATCAGGGTTGCATAATGACTTCTATTCAGGGATTCAGAAACTTCTGATGCACTAATAAACATTGCGGATGAAATATCCTTCATCCGCCAAGCCTGATCTTTCAACGTGATCAGTTTGAGGAGAATAGGTATATCATGAGGCCGCATTCCGGTATGTTTTCTCATGTAATAAAGATAAGGTTTTTATCAGGTAATTTGCAATTCGCGAATCGCGAATCGCAAATATGTTCTTTTATAATTAAAAATATTTTGCACATTGAGCTTTATTTACTCCTTATAATATACTAATATTCAATGAATTGTGTCGATTTAATTAAAAATGTAGTCTAATTAAGCAACTTTTACACTAAAATTTCCGTTATTGTGCTAAATCTAACGACTGAATAATTACAATGCCTACGTATGAAATCATACAGGGCATTAAGATTGATTGCTATTCAGGTGATCATTTACCACCACATATTCATGCTATATACAATGAGTATGAGGCCCTAATTGAAATAAAAACCGGTAGAGTTTATGCAGGTTCTCTTCAAGGTAAACAACTTAAGCATGCAGTGAACTATGTGAGAACGAATAAGGAAGATTTGTTAGAAACCTTTTATTATCTCAATGAACGATTACGTAAACATGTCTAGAATACAACGAATACTGAAAATTTATAAGGTTGAATTCCCGGTCATCGGGTGTTTATTTACTAATGGTGAATACCGGGTCATTAACATCATAAAATTTTTTCAGGCATTAGGAATTGAGAAGGGACAATTTGGTTTTGAATTGACGGAAAAAGAAAGCTTATTCAATGCTGTCACCCTTGAAAATCACACCCTTTCCTGGAAAGAACTCACAAAACATATAAAGCTGCCGAGCGGATCATCCAGGACTTTGGTTTTCGAACTTGATCCGATCACAGTTTTCGAAAACAGTAAATTGGATTATTTGAAAAATGATCGTGATCATATCGGAAGAACGATTAAGAATCTGCGATCTAAATTAAAACTATCACAGGAGACTGTCGCCGGGCGAATAGCGAGCAATAAGCAGTACTTGTCAAGGATCGAAAATGATAAATCTGACCTGGAATTCAATACCCTGAAAAAGATTTATGAAGTGGGCTTCAACAAAAAAATATATATCTCTCACTTCGACGAAAATAATTTTTTAAATACCATTACGCAATGCCTCTTCACACATACCTTCATCGACTGGATCGAAAAAAATGATGACCGTCTCGATCTCATAGAAGGTATCGGGCCGGCATTGATAAATGAGTTTGAAAAGAACAAAATAAAATCAACTGAAGAGTTAGCCAATACCTCTTTTGAAAATATAACCCATATTCTGGCATCCTGTAAAAACCGTATTTCATCTTATCATTATCCTGAATCCTGGTCCATTCAGGCCAAATATCTTCAGCGAAAAGACTGGTTCAGTCTGATAAAAATACAGCGAATGCTGATATCAAAACCAGATAGCAATGAACGTTCAAAGTTGGAGATCATCGCCAGGAGAGAGACAAAACATGACTTATTTGAAATAGAATAATCGTGTTTGTGAAAAATCTTGCAAAGAAATTCTACAGCGCAGGGATTAAATACTTAAGCTATCGTGATGGATTGATCAAGGTATACATCCTGAATTGTATTCAACAAATCAACTCCCTCATTGAAAGGACGCTGAAAAGCTTTTCTACCTAAAATCAATCCCATACCTCCCGCACGTTTATTGATGACAGCGATGGACACGGCTTCACTCAGATCACTTTCGCCCTGGCTTTCACCTCCACTGTTGATCAGACCTATACGTCCACTATAACAATTAAGCACCTGGTACCGTGTCAAATCAATAGGATGATCCGTTGTCAGTTTTTCATACACAAGCTTACTTGTTTTTCCATGTTTAGTGGCCAGGTACCCGCCATTATTGACTGGTAATTTTTGTTTAATAATATCCGCCTGAATGGTCACACCTAAATGATTCGCCTGTCCCGTAAGATCCGCTGATGCATGATAATCCACACCGTCCACTTTGAATCCATTGTTGCGCGTATAACACCATAGTATTGTCATCATACCCAGTTCATGCGCCAGTTCAAATGCTTCTGCGATTTCTTTCAACTGACGAGTACTTTCTGCGCTGCCCCAATAAATGGTAGCTCCCACAGCTACTGCACCCATATTCCATGCACTTCTGACTGTTCCAAAAAGTGTCTGATCAAAACGATTAGGCATACTCAGCAATTCGTTGTGATTGATCTTGACGATGAATGGAATCCGATGCGCATACTTCCTTGACATAATACCCAGGACACCATATGTAGAAGCAACACCATTGCAACCACCTTCAATGGCAAGCTTAATAATATATTCAGGATCAAAATAAATAGGATTAGGGGCAAATGCAGAACCAGCACTATGCTCTATACCCTGGTCAACAGGAAGAATGCTGCAATAACCCGTACCTCCCAATCTCCCGTGATCCAACAAAGACTGAAAACTTCGAAGCACCTGGTTATTCCGATTGCTGTTCATCCATATCTCTTCCAAATGATTTGGCGAAGGGAGATGAATCATGTTTTTATCAATCGTCGTACAGGTATGACTCAATAAATATTCTGCCTTATCGCCTAAAAGATGATTGATTTTTTCGCTTGTCATTTTTTAAAGTTTGATATTTCACGTCTGGTATATGAATTTAAAAGCCAGGATATTATTTACAGCAATCTTTTTTAAAGAAATTGCGGAATGCTTTCCAGATTGCTTTTAAAATGGCCATGATGGGATCATTAGTATTTAAGAAACGAATTTACGACATCAGATGGATCTGGTCAATGAATGCTGGATAAAGGATGCCGGATTAAAGAATGCCTGATACCGGAATCTAAACGCTGCTTGCTACATAGAATTTTAGTTAGTTGGAACAAGTATAACGTCCAGTATCCGGCATCCCAAAATCCGGCATCGAAAGAATAAGTTGATCACTTTATTCTCAATTGACTTGCATTAATAGCTACAACGATAGTACTTATGGTCATTAATATAGCTCCCGCAGCTGGACTTAATAATACACCTTTTGAATACAATACACCGGCAGCAAGAGGCAATGCAACAACATTATAACCTGTAGCCCAGATAAGGTTCTGAATCATTTTCCTGTAGGTGGCTTTTCCAAACAGAATAAGACTCACAATATCCTTTGGATTACTATTGACCAAAACAATCCCTGCTGTCTCTGCGGCAATATCGCTGCCGCTACCCACTGCTATACCAACATCTGCAATAGCCAGTGCAGGTGCGTCATTCACCCCATCGCCTGTCATGGCTACAAACTCCCCTTTGCTTTGAAGCTCCTTTATTTTTTCAAGTTTTTGATGTGGCAATACCTCGGCAATATAGCTATCCATACCCAGGGTATCACTCACACTCTTAGCCACTTTGTTGTTATCTCCTGTGAGTAACATAGATTTAATATTATTTTGCTTCAATGTATTTATAGCATCAGCTGATTCAGACCTTATCTCATCCGACAATGCAATGTACCCTCCCAAAATATTGTCAATCAAAACAAACACTACCGTCTCCGTATCATTCGCTTTGAAGTCAACAGGTATACCAATATTATTCTCTTTTAAATAGCCCGGACTCACCACCAATATCTTTTTACCATCTACTGTAGCTTCAACTCCTTTCCCTGTAATGGCATTAAAATTTGTTGCTACCGGAATGGCTATGGATAAATCTTTTACTTTCTGAAGGATACCGGTAGCAATGGGATGTTCTGAATTTTGCTCTAATGCAGATGCCAGGCGAATGATTTCATTTTCTGATAGACCGCTTTGCAGTGAAACTATTTTTGAAACTTCAAATTTTCCAACGGTAAGCGTTCCTGTTTTATCAAATACGATGATGGTGATTTTTCTTGAATTTTCAAAAGCTGTCCTATTCTTAATCAGCAGTCCATGTTTTGCGGACATAGCTGTGGATTTCGCAACGACTAATGGCACTGCTAATCCTAAAGCATGAGGACAACAAATGACGATGACAGTCACCATTCGCTCCATTGCAAAGGATAATGATTGACCTGTCAGGTACCAAAATAAAAATGTGACAATTCCGGCCAGGATAGCCACTATGGTTAATACCCTTGCAGCCCTATCAGCGAGCAATTGAGTCTTTGATTTTGATTTCTGTGCATCTGACACAAGTTTGATGACTTGTGAGAGATACGAATCAGCAGCAGCATGTGACACAGTCACTTTGATAGATCCATTGCCATTGATGGATCCCGCAATCACTTTTTCTCCTTTTATTTTCTGCACAGGTAAGGATTCGCCTGTTAACATGGATTCGTTCAGGTAAGTCTCGCCTTCCAATATGATTCCATCTGCTGCAACCTTTTCACCTGGTTTTACAAGAATAATATCATTTGCTTTTAGTGTATCCGTTTTTACATCATGCACCATATCGGGCATGACCATGTGTGCTTCGGATGGCATCAACTGTACCAACAACTCTAATTCCCTTGATGCACCTGCCACCGATTTCATTTCTATCCAATGTCCCAGAAGCATGATGAGAATAAGTGTGGACAATTCCCAGAAAAAATCCATTCCCTGCAAACCAAACACAACTGCAACACTATAGATATAAGCTACTGAAATGGCAAAACCGATCAACGTCATCATACCGGGATTCTTCACCCTCAATTCACCAACAAGTCCTTTGAGAAAAGGCATACCACCATAAATGAAGACAATAGTTGACAAAAATAGAAGCATATATTTCGAACCCGGAAATGAGATATGCAGATTGAGCCAATGCTGAATCATTTCTGAGAGCAGCATAATAGGCACAGTCAGGATCAGCACGACATAAAACCTTTTTCTGAAATCAGCTATACCAGATGCGTGAGATTCATGTCCATCATGTGCCTCTGATTTTGAAAGAGGCACCAGTGTCATTCCGCATAGTGGACACTTTCCCGGGCCATCCTGAATGATCTGGGGATGCATCGGACAAGTGTATTTTTTAAAACTACTGTCTGCATGAGTGACTTCAACACTTGCTTTCTCCTCATGCATACGATGCGCACCAACCTTGTGATGTGCATGTTCATCCTCATCCGCCAGATCTGGAAGTTTTTCTTCCATTGAAGCTACAGGAACAAGATTCATTCCGCACTTAGGACAATTACCAGATTTATCCTGAATGATTTCAGGATGCATTGGGCAGGTGTATGT
>JBATMM010000530.1:0-2332 GCA_049289835.1 Saprospiraceae bacterium
GATATCAAAACTGTCTTTTGCGGATTGCGTCCTTTGGTCAGGCACAATCACAAGTCAACAGCAGCTTTGTCGAGAGAACATCTCATCACTGTGTCGGAATCCGGCCTCATATCAATCACTGGCGGAAAATGGACTACATACAGGAAAATGGCTGAAGACGCAATTGATGTTGCCATCCCAAAAGCAAATCTGACTCCGGCTAAATCAAAAACAAATGAGCTGCACATTCATGGCTATCGCACGAATGTGGATTTCAATAGTCCACTTTATTATTATGGATCCGATAAAGAATTTGTGCATCAATTAACTGAAGAAAATAGTGAATGGGCAGAAAAGATTAATCAAAACTTACCATACATCAAAGCTGAAATCATCTGGGCTATCCGTCATGAGATGTGCATGACCATTGAAGATCTGTTGGCTCGTCGGACCAGGATGTTATTTCTTGATGCAAAAGCATCTATTGAAGCTGCGCCATTGGTTGCCGGAATTATGGCTAAGGAAATGGGCAAGAATGAGGCATGGATTCAGCAACAGGTAGACGATTATATAATGATGGCAAAGAATTATCTTCCGGCATCAAAACAAACGTAAAATCTGATCAATCATGATGGAACATTTTATTGGCGAGTTCTTAGGGACGATGGTACTTATCATCATGGGTTGTGGAGTGGTTGCAAATGTATTGCTTCACCAATCAAAAGGACAACATGGCGGCTGGATCGTGATCACCTTTGGATGGGCGATGGGTGTTTTTCTGGGCATCATCACTGCGCAACACTTTGGAGGCAGTGGTCATCTCAATCCTGCAGTGACAATAGCATTAGCCTTTTTTAAAGATTTTGATCAGGCGTTGATATTGCCTTATGTACTGGCCCAGATGACAGGAGCTATTGTGGGTAGTAGTATGGTGTGGCTGGCATACAAACAACATTTTGATGTGACCGAAGACAAAGATTTAATTCGTGCTGTTTTTTGCAATTCACCTGCTATCCGAAATACGTCGCACAATCTGATCACGGAGATCATTGCAACTTTTGTACTTGTATTTACGGCATTGTCTATGTCCGCACCGACAGATGCATTGGGGACATTGAATGCATTACCTGTTGCACTGCTTGTGTTAGGTATTGGTTTGTCACTTGGCGGACCTACAGGATATGCTATCAATCCTGCGCGTGATCTGGGGCCGAGGATTTCGCATTTTTTATTGCCAATAAAAACAAAAGGGCATAGTGACTGGTCATATTCGTGGATCCCGGTTATAGGTCCTATCATCGGGGCTATTCTGGCAGTCGTGATATTCAACATGATATAAAAAGGAATGTGAAAATTTGGATAGAATTTTCGGATAACTCACCCCCTTCCCCTCTCTTATTAGAGAATTCGTTTCAGAAATAAATTCACTGGGAGAGAGGGGAGTCATAATTTCATATGGAGATCAAATCGCCCCTCTCTTTAGGGAGATCATATTCTTAAGTCTTAACATATCGAAGAGAGGGGAAGGGGGTGAGTTATCCAAAAGACAGGAAAAGAAGCACTATAAGAAATTAGTATCCTTTTTTTTAATGAATTTCGATGATCAATTAACTTAAAATCTGAACGTAAATGAAATACCTGATTGTTTTTTTATGTCTTGCGATACCTATACTTTGTTTTTCACAAACACCTGAAGAAAGATTAGTCGCATTGAAGATTGTCCTTCCTGAAGCTCCGCATCCGGCTGCAAATTATGTCAATGCAGTTCGGACAGGTAATCTGATATTCCTTGCCGGTAAAGGGCCTACGCATCCTGATGGTACGAATATCACAGGAAAAGTAGGCAGTGATCTTTCCATTGAACAAGGCTATGAAGCAGCGCGCCTGACAGGAATAAATCAACTGGCCGTATTGAAAAGTGAACTAGGTGACCTGAGTAAAGTCAAACGAATTGTAAAAGTTTCAGGCATGATCAATTCATCGTCAGAATTTACAGATCATTCGAAAGTGATGAATGGATTTTCAGATCTGATGGTGGAGGTGTTTGGAGAAAAAGGCAAACATGCGAGATCATCTGTGGGGATGTATTCGTTGCCATTTAATATTGCTGTGGAAGTGGAGATGGTGGTGGAAGTAGAGGACTAAGTGAGCAGTATTCAGTATTCAGTGTTCAGTGTTCAGTGTTCAGTGTTCAGTGTTCAGTGTTCAGTGTTCAGTGTTCAGTAAATTATTTGGAGGTTCAAATTAGTTCAATCAGAATTTATATTCTAAGCATTTTTAATTCCCCGGGAGTTGCGCAATCAAATACCGTACGAAACCCGATTTTTTCTTTGCAAAGTTTCTTAAATTGTAA
>JBATMM010000531.1:0-2152 GCA_049289835.1 Saprospiraceae bacterium
AGATTTTTAACGGCTTCAGGCGTTTCAATTTTAATGATGAGTGCCAATTTATTATTCCGGCCCAGTGCATGATGAAGTAACATGATATCATTCTTATTGTGCACGAATGAAAGGCCTACCATATCTGCATGTTTGATGATAAACGGAAGACATTTCTTATCATATTCAGTAAATGCCGGCATGGATAAAACAGATGTTGGAAAATTGATTCCCTTCTCAGCTTTTAAATATGGCTTCTTCGTTGAAACCCTCAGCACCTGCAACTTTATTTTATCCGATTCGATACTATCAACCCTGGTTTCAATCAAACCATCATCGAATAATACCATTTCACCTGCTTTTAATTGATGAGCTATTCCGGGCACTGTACAACCTACAGTGTGTTTCTGACCACTAAAATTTTCTTCATCAGTCAAATAAATAGAATGTCCCACTTCGACATGTAACTTTTCTTTCTTCTTTAAAATCGTACGGATTTTCGGACCGGCAAGATCCATATATATTTTACATGTTAGTCCGGTTATTTTTTCAGCTCTTTTGATGTGTTGGATCATACTGAACCAGGCGTTTTCGTCATCATGGGCGCAATTAATCCTGGCGATATTCATACCGGATTGCAAAAGACTTTTTACTTTTTCAAAATCATTAGCCAGGCTGGTATCAAACGTGACCATAATGAATGGCACCAATTCTTTTTCTTTTTTCCCAAACAATTCCATTGCCTTTTGGGCCAATGACAATTTGCTGGATTCAAAATCAAAAACATTGGAGGGAATTTTTTTCTTACTGCCTAATCGTTGAGAAATAGCCAGTAGCTGACCCCTGATATGACTCTCCGAACTTGAAATTGAAGAAAGGCCATACGAGTGCAATTTGTCCTGCAATTCCCGGATATCAAGACTTCTGAGCGCCAGGTAATGGAGCAGATTGATAGCATTCTTTTTATTTGAAGGATGGACCTCCCTGATGAGATTGTCAAAGTCACTGACCGTTTTCAACATGAAACCATCGATTTTGTCAAGTTCCTCCGCGAGATTATTCAATTCTTTTGTCATGATAGAAATGATAGATGTTCATCTGAATAAATGAGCAATCGTAATAATAGGGGTTTTTCGGGAAACAAGAATTTTCAATTTTCGATTTTCGATTTTCGATTAAAAAAAAAGAAGAAAGTTGACTGTAGTCTGAGAATACGGACAATCTGGTTACCACCCTACTCACTATTCACTACTGACTATTCACTTGGGCTGAGCGCAGAAGAAATGTTATTTTACGTCCATGCTTCAGGATCAATTGCTTCTTATACTTGTATTGTTGATGGCGGTATCTTTGCTGTCTATTGCAAGCGAGAAGCTGCGAATACCCTATCCTATATTCCTTGTCGTCTGCGGTTTGATCATTGGGTTCATCCCCAATGTCCTTGATATTATTCTGAAGCCGGACCTGATATTTCTGATTTTCCTGCCTCCTTTACTTTTTTCAGCGGCATGGAATACATCATGGAAAGATTTCTGGAATTATCGCAGAGCTATAAGTTTACTTGCATTGGGTCTTGTCATTTTTACTTCATTTGCGGTCGCTGTTGTTTCACATATGCTTATTCCAGGATTCACGTTTGCACTAGGATTTTTACTTGGTGGAATTATTTCGCCACCGGATGCGATTGCAGCAACATCGGTATTACAGAAAATGAAAATGCCAAAGCGTGTGCTGGCTATTCTTGAAGGAGAAAGTCTTGTCAACGATGCAGCAAGTTTGATTGTATTTCGTTTCGCCATTGTCGCTGTGGTTACAGGTCAGTTTACGCTCTGGAATGCAAGTATTGATTTCGGTATTGTTGCAGCGGCAGGTATAGGTGTCGGTCTTGTGATTGCATTCATTATTTACGCTGTTCATCGTTTTCTGCCTACTACAGCGAGTATTGATACAGCGATAACGCTGATCACTCCATACCTGATGTATATCATCGCGGAGCATTTTCATTTTTCGGGTGTTCTGGCTGTTGTCAGTGGTGGATTATTTTTAAGTGCAAGGTCTACTGAAATTTTTACGTATGAGACACGTATACAGTCACGTGGAGTTTGGGAGACCCTGGTGTTTCTGCTCAATGGAGCAGTCTTCATACTCATTGGTTTACAATTGCCTGTCATAC
>JBATMM010000532.1:0-1601 GCA_049289835.1 Saprospiraceae bacterium
AGGAATATCTTATCTCCCAGGGCGTAGCAGAAGGTCGTCTCAATTACAAAGGATATGGTAAGCATGATCCGCTGATACCTTATGATAAATACAATAAGGATGCACGGTTGAAAAATCAGCGGGTGGAAATTAAGATACTGTCGCTTAAGTGAGTAGTCAGTAGTCAGTAGTCAATAGTGAGTGTCTTGTCCTAAAATAGGTTGACAGTTTTGGTTAGTTATTTATTTTAAGCTGCATAGAGTTCTGCTGGTTTTCTCATCCCGATAGACATGTGAGGTCTTCTGGTGTTATAAGTACGAACAGCTTGTTCACTGGCTCGCTTTGCTTGTTCAATTGTGTTGAAGGTGGCATCAAGGTTAAATTCATCTTTAAGTATACCATTAACTCTTTCTGCTATTGCATTTTCATAGCAGTTTCCTGTTTCTGCCATGCTTATTAAGATATTTTTTTGCCGAAGTAAATTAACATACGCATTACTGCAGTATTGAATACCTCGATCAGAATGATGAATGGTTTTCTGAAGTGTGTTTCGATTTTTGCATGCCATTTCAAAAGCTTTTAAACATCCTTTTAACTCAAGGGTATCGTTTACATGGTAACCGATGATTTTTCTGCTATAAACATCTGTAATCAATGCCAGATAACAAAATCCTTTTGTTAATCTCAAATAGGTAATATCACATACCCAAGCCTGATCCGGTCGATTTATACTTTCTTTCATCAGTAGATTTTCATGAACCCTAAACCGATGTGAGCTATTCGTGGTTCTCGCATACTGTCGCTTAGGTCGTACCAATAAATCATTCGCTTTTAACCATTCAAATAGCTTATCCCTTCCCATTTTCAATTGATGATCCTGCATAGCTAATTGAATTTCATTGTAGATTTTACGACCGCCTAATCTGGGCATGTCTTTTCGCTGTTCCATAACCAATTCACGTAAGATTGGTTCCTGGATCTGCTTGTGGACATACACTAGCTGTTGCTTGTAATATGCGGCCCTGCTCTTATTCAATCGATTGCATATTCTAGTCACTTTCTCTTCTTTTTGATTGGCTTTACAGGCAATTCTGCACCAACTTTTTTTTTGACTTCCTCAATATTCCAACCGTGATCTTCACAGATCACCTCCAGTGTACTTTCTGCAATCTTACGATCAAGTACTTCATCTGCTATAGCTTGTTTAAGCCGCTTAATTTCAGACTTTAGTTCTGAGATTTGATCTCTTTCATTAGGTTTCTGCACATGTAAAACTTTTGGTAATAGCCCAAATTTACCATATTTCTTAACCCAACTTTGGATCGTGCTTCCTCCAGTAATTCCGTATTTTCGTCCTAGTGTGGCTAAGGAAGATTTTCCGGTCTCGAATTCGTGAATAATCTGCTGTTTAAATGCTTCGCTGTAGCGAATTGTTGATTGGTTTGGTTTCATAAGTTGAATCAGTTTATACTGTCAACTTTTTTCAGGACGAGTCATTATTTGGAGGTTCAAATTAGTTCAATCAGAATTTATATTCTAAGCATTTTTAATTCCCCGGGAGTTGCGCAATCAAATACCGTACGAAACCCGATTTTTTCTTTGCAAAGTTTCTTAAATTGTAA
>JBATMM010000533.1:0-3129 GCA_049289835.1 Saprospiraceae bacterium
CAACCTACCTATCGAGAAGTTGAGCGTCGGTTGACCGACGTTCTGGCATCTGCAAGGCTGTGCCATGCGGTACGATCAGGAAAAGAAAGCCTCATACTTTTTCACTGCCTTATTAATTTCACTCAATTGTTTTTTTGAAACGTGTTCAAGTGTTTGTATTTGAATATCTTTTTTATTTTTTCCGGTAGGTCGGTTCCAACTTCCGCCGAAATATCCTTCGACTGAAATCGCATGAACGAAAAAGGGATTATTACCTTTTTGCTCCTTTGAGGACTTCGGATGATGGTAAATAGATCTGTCCTTATAGCTGATGCCGTACTCATCATAATCTGGGATGAGGAAAGTTGTTTGTTTCTCTTTTAAGTCGGGAACAGCCAGAGGTATGTAAATTAATTCCTTTCCTTCAATAGTCTCTGTACTAAATTCTTTGCCAAGTAATTCGATACCGTTACGAACATCTTTCAATGTCAATCCTGACCACCACGCGAAATCATAAATTGTCGCCGGACCACGCGTTGTGAAATACTGTTGCGTCAGCTTTTTAAGTGCTGCTTCTTTGGAAATCTCTTTGGCGATGGGAGTGACTTCATCCAAAAGAGCATATGTAAATTGCTTTCCCTTTCTTGGACCGCTACAGATCAGTTCTTCCAGTTCCGCATTCATCATGATTAAAGTCAATCTCAGATCATCGGTATTGATTTTTGCTTTTGTAAATAAATCTTTGAGCTCATTCCTCGTGAGATAATGATGATCGCGCAATGCTTTAGTCATGATGGCATTGCATTTCTTAAATGTTTTCTGATCGAGATCCTGCTTGCGGTAATAGCTCGCATTGAAAGCCTGCACACGATGAGAAGTCAGTTCAAGCAACCACCGGATGTCAGGAGGTGTTACAAAATGCCATGTAGGACGAAGCAAATGTGTTCGAAGAATCTTTCCTTCATTGAAGGCTTTCTCTACATCAGCGTCTTTCACTCCGGGCAGTCTTAATCCTATTGCCCATTTCGCCATTGCCCAGTCCTGGGATTGCATGGCACCCAGGTAAGAAACGATCTCTTCAGGTTTAGTATATTTCGTGTCAGCTATTTGCTGGTTGATGAGTCTAAGGTTTATAATTTCTTTGACCGTCATGAAAATAAAATTACTCTATAAAATTAGAACGCAGATTATCATGATTGTCATGATTATTCATGATTGTTCACCTAAATGGAGATAATCATCATTTGCACAGCAGGATAGATCATGACAAATCATGATGATCATGAAGATCTGCGTTCAAAAAAGAGGACGCGGACGGTTGCTGAGCTGCGGTTACTGAGCTGTAGCAAAAGGATGAGTGATGCAAGTCGAAGTATAGCACATGGATGAGTATGAGAAGTCGAAGTATTAATTAAGAAAAATTAAGATTTAATAAGATTTATATTTCTGGTCACATTGATTTCAGAACATTTAAAATGTCCTTCAGGGCATTTGTCATATCCATGAAGGCCGCAGGGGCGACAGTAGAGTTTGTAATCGATTTCTGCAATCTGCGAATCATCAGATAATGGACCGAAACCAAAGGCAGGAATCGTCGAACAGAAAAAAGCAGTCACCGGAGCATTCATAGCAGAAGCAAAATGCAATGGAGCGGAGTCGTTGACATAATTCATCTTTGCATTTTTCATCAATGCAGCAGATTGGAGAAAAGTTAGCTTACCTGCAAGATTTTGGATTGACGATTGACGATTGACGATTGACGATTTTATGTCCTCACACAAATCGAAATCTCCTTTGGCTCCAAGAAGAATAATGGTTAAATCTTCTGGTAGTCCATTGATCAATTCAATCCATTTGTGGGCAGGCAATTGCTTGGTAAACCACACTGACGCCGGAGCAATACATACATAATCTTTTGTTCCGGAGACTTTTTTAAAATCTTCAAGCGTTGGATACAGTTTGGGTTTGAAGAAAGTAGTATCGGTCAGCTTTTCGATCAACTTCAGATTACGTGCTACTTCATGTGTCCCATCTCCATGAGCAGAAATCTCATGTTTCACTCGTTGTGAAAATAAATATGAAAGGGGATTTTTATCAAATCCAATCGTATGCTTTGCTCCAGACAATGCAGTAATCAGCCCTGTTGTAAAAAACCGTTGCACATTGATGACATAATCATATTTCTGTTCGCGGATGAAGCGAATCATAAAGCGAAGATTTCTGTATTTATGATTCTTCTTATCAAAAATCAAAACTTTTTCAACGTAAGGATGGTCATAAAGCAAAGTTTCATTCCCTTTACGTAGCAGAAAATCGATTGAGCTTGATGGGTAGTGGTTATGTAACTTTTCTACGATGGCCGTTGCCAGGACAACGTCACCGATGAAGGCTGTTTGGATGATAAGAAATTTCAACTGATTTTAGAATTAAAAATTTAGAATTACGAACACAAATCATAATTTTTCCTATTTGACCTGTGTTCTCTTTTTTTGCCAATTGCTTATTGCATATTGCCAATTGATTTTCTTGCCGCAAATTGCGCAAATTTTCGCAAATTATTTCTTCTCTTTTCCCTACTCGCTAAGACACAAAGGAGCAAAGAAAAACCTCACGCTTCACGTTTATAATGTCTCGGCTTCCTTTTTGCCCCTATATCCCCTAAAGGGGACTTTCAATTCTCTCAGTATTTTTAACTTTGTAATGCCTCGGTTTCCTTGTCTTCAATGCGTCCTCTGGCTCGGGCACCCAATGATGAAGTCCTCCTGCAATATTTGCCCCTAAATCCCCTGAAGGGGACTTTTAATTCTTAATCCTTATCACTCCACTTTATAGTGCCGCGGTTTCCGTGTTTTCAGCGCATCCTCCGGCTCGGGCACCCAATGATGCAACCCACCTGCAAGGTCATCATTAAATGTAACAGGAATATTTCCCTCAGCAGTTCTATCAGCCCATGTCTTTGTCTGAGTGCCATCATCACGACGCTCCATGGTGATGCATTCTTCAACAGGACATACAAGCGAACAAAGATTACAGCCTACACAATTCTCTTCAATGATCTCAGGGAGACGATCAGAAAGATTTGTTGACAAACCAATCGCCTGATGCGCACCATCTTCACAAGCTGTATAGCATAACTGACAACCAATACAT
>JBATMM010000534.1:0-12389 GCA_049289835.1 Saprospiraceae bacterium
CTAACAACCTGGATTTCAATTCTGCTACCAGCGGAAGACTTGTAACGGGCAACTTTGATGTCAAACTGACATCTGCTGCTACAGTTACAGGAGTTGATGCAGATGAATATGTGGCTACAACAGGTACTGGTGGATTACAAAAATCATTCACAGGAGGTGCTACATTTTTATTCCCTGTAGGCGACGTGACTAATTATACTCCTTTAAGCAGCACATTCGTAACAACTACTCCCGGTTCAATTAGAACCAGAGTAAATGCTGTAGTTCATCCGAATAAACCTGCTGCTGCTACGGATTTCATTTCACGTTATTGGGATGTGGATCAAACTGGTTTAACAGGCTATACCAATACAATGACAGGGACTTATGTTGCTGGTGATGTTACTGGTACTGCATCCTTAGTTAAAGGAGCTGTTTATAATGGCAGTAGCTGGTCTTATGCCGGAGCTGATAATTCAGGAAGTACAGTAATAGGTTCAACTACAACTGCCAATGCAGATTTTACAGGAACCAACTTCTTTGGAAAAGCAAACCTTATCGCCTATCTGAGAGGAGCATATCTCAATGGCACAGGAACCATGTCTACAACATTAAATACACTTGGTGTTATTCCTACGACTAGTCCCTATGGTGATGGTGCAACTGTTGCTTCCATACCTGCAAATGTTACAGATTGGGTAAAACTTGAATTGAGAGATCCGGCTTCACCAAGTACAGTTTTGGGGAGTGCTCCTGCATTCATTAAGAACACCGGTAATATTGTAGGACTGGATGGAACATCACTTCCGCTGATCAAAAATGGCAAACCAACTTCAATCGTAAATATTATACACAGGAGCCACTTACCTATACGTACACCAAATGTAGGTATAGACGTGGTTAATCCGACAACATATGATTTCTCATTAGCATTAGCCAATGCGTATAAAAATGTGGCTATTACCACAAATGAAGCCATGATGCTAATGGCAGATGGAAAATATGTGATGTGGGGCGGAAATGGTAATGGAAACACAGCTGTCAGATACACTACCGGAACCAGTGACGAAGCCTACCTATTAGGAACTGTACTAGGAGGGAATACTGCAACCATCATTACAGGAGCTGCTTCCTATACATCTGGTGCAGATATGAACATGAATGGCACTATTCGATATACAACAGGATCAAGCGACGAGTCTTTCCTTTTGGGCACCATGCTAGGAGGCAATACCGCAACTATCATTAATCAACATCAGTAACACATATTTACCATGAAAAAAATTCTAATACTCATAGTTTTATTTGGAGCGTTCCTGAATTCTTCCTTTGCAACAGGGATAGGTCAGGGAACAATTAAGAAGATAGATAATAATATTTTGGGGGTGTTTTTTAAGATGACAAGTGGAGATAATCTGCCATTTAACACCACCCCAAATATGAATATTACCGTGACACTTCCTATAAGTGCTGGAATTCCGAACATGGTCGCGACTTCACCTATTAATGGTGGTTCTGGAATTTCTATTAATGCATTACCTCCGATATTGGATGGAAATGGAAGAAGAGCGTGGGTCTTTATTTTGACAGGAACCGTTCCTTCTAATTTGTGGACGGCGCCCAATGAATATCAACTCCTCCAAATAGTTGTTTCTGGCGGTACACCCAATGGTTCAGTTGCCAGACTCCATGATTATTCAGACACCGGTGGTGGATCAAACGGACAAGCTTTTTTTGACATAGGATGGAATGGCTTTTATTTAACTAATTATGCCAGTATGTTCTTTGGTACAAATGTGCATAATGTCAATGGAGGTGAGTCTTATGTTGATGCACCTGCACCTCTTCCTGTGACACTTGTTTCTTTCAAAGCTGACAAATTTCAGGATCGTTCTTCACACCTGACGTGGGCTACAGCAAGTGAAAGCAACAGCAGCCACTTCTTAGTTCAAAGTTCAACAGATAAGAAATCATGGAAGAATCTCGGGTCAGTGAAAGCTGCCGGAAATAGCCAGTTGATTGAAAACTATGAATACTTTGACTACAATGTCTACAATGGTCGCGATAGCCGACTGACTGTATACTATCGTCTTCAAATGGTAGATCTTGATGGACAGGTTAAAACATCTCCTGCAGAATCGGTTGTATTTGGTAATGGAATATCTCCGGGACGTGATTTCGTAGTATATCCTAATCCGGCTTCAGACGGAGTACAGGTAGAATGGGACGCTAATCGGATCGATCAGCCTACATCACTTGAATTCTTTGATGTAACGGGCAAATTGGTCTACACACAAAAAGTATCAGATAACACAAATCAGGAGTATATTGACTTCGGTCATACAACCATTACACCTGGTCTTTATCTGCTGAGAATATTAAACGGTGAAGAACCTCTTGATTTCAAACAAATCGTCGTAGGACAACGGTAGTCAAAATAATCTCACCCCCCCTTTATAACTGAAATATGTTTCCCTCAGAAGGAAGGAGGTTATCATTGTGCTTGGAGCCGTGTATCTTTTAAATAAGAAAAAGCGACTCAATTAACCCTAGACGCTAAACAAAGCTTTAAGCCCTTCCTTCTTTTGGGCCATCCCATATCGCAAAACGATATGGGATTTTTTTTTGCTATAATGTCATAGCCTCCCTTACGATCCTCGCCTGATTTTCATCATGCAATTTCTTATATCCCGTAGCCGGAGAAGCACTCGTCTTCCGTGAAATTAACTTCAGCCCAAGTTCAGGAAGTTTATTTTGAATAAAAGTCCATGCACCCATATTCGCAGGTTCCTCTTGTAACCAAATCATAGATGCCCCTTTATAACGCGAAGCGATTTCCAGAAGATGATTTTTATAGATGGGATACAATTGCTCTAATCTAACGATTGTAATATCCTGAACATTATTCTTATCCCTGAACTCAATCAGGTCATAATAGATTTTACCCGAACAGAAGATAACACGTTTTATTTTTTTAACCTGGGTATCTGTGAGTTCTTCTTCAATGACAGGTCTGAATTGTGTTGTACCGGATAATTCTTTAATTGGAGAAATACATAATGGATGTCTCAATAAAGATTTAGGCGACATCACAATCAATGGCTTCCTGAAATTCCATACCATCTGTCGGCGTAATAAGTGAAAAAAATTGGAAGGTGTGGTCACATTACAGATCACCATATTACCATCACCACAGGCCTGAAGAAAACGCTCAAGTCGTGCACTCGAATGCTCGGGTCCCTGGCCTTCATATCCATGAGGAAGCAACATGACAAGCCCGCTCATCCTGTGCCACTTACTCTCTGCTGCACTGATATATTGATCAACTATTGTTTGGGCTCCGTTAGTAAAGTCACCGAACTGTGCTTCCCACAATACAAGGTGCCCAGGACTTGCCAAAGAATATCCATATTCAAATCCCAAAACACCAAATTCGGAAAGAAGAGAATTATAGATCATAAACTTACCCTGCTTTTCAGCAAGATGATCAAGCCGGTTGTACGCTACATAGTTTTCGTGATCATACACGATAGCATGGCGATGTGAGAATGTACCACGCTTTACATCCTGACCACTCATCCGTACATTCATACCGTCCGTAAGCAAACTTCCATAAGCTAACAATTCACCAAGGCCCCAATCTATATTGCCATCCTCAATAAGCGTTAATTTCGATTTATATATCCTGGTGATTTTGCTCAGCGGATGAAAATCAGCCGGAAGCTTGTGTAATGACTCTAATAATGATGTAATCCTTTCAGGTGCAATTCCTGTAGTCGGAATGGTAAGCATATCTTCAAGGGAGGCGTGCTTTTTAAGCTGTCGCCATGCAAGCTCAGGTTCCTGATATTCGTAAGGAAGTTTTTTCTCCTTCACCATATCAAGACGTTTTTGGAGATCATTCCAAAAGTTTTTTTCCTGTTCTTCAGAAAGTTTTAATTCAACATCGCCTCTGCCGGCAAGTTTTTTAACATAGATCTCACGGGGATTCGGATGATGACTGATGATGTCGTACATCTCAGGTTGAGTAAATTCAGGATCATCACCTTCATTGTGCCCATGCCGTCTGTAACAGACCATATCAATAAAGACATCACTATTGAATTTCATGCGATATTCGGTAGCCAGTTGAGTAGCAAAGACAACAGCTTCCGGATCATCACCATTGACATGAAAAACCGGTGCTTGTACTAAACCCGCAGCGGCTGTACAATAGGTTGAAGAACGTGCATCATCAAAGTCAGTAGTGAATCCAATCTGATTGTTGATGACAAAGTGAATTGTACCACCTGTATAATAACCTTCAAGCTGGGACATCTGCACGGTCTCATAGACAACACCTTGTCCGGCCGCAGCGGCATCACCATGTATAAGTATCGGAATGATCTTATTATAATCTGAGTTGTAAAGAAGATCTGCTTTTGCTCGTGAGAATCCTTCTACTACAGGATCAACTGATTCCAGGTGTGAAGGATTAGGGACAAGTTTGAGATGATGAATTTTTCCATCCTGTCCGGTGACCTGTGACGAGAAACCCAGATGATATTTGACATCACCATCACCAAAACTTTGCTCAGGCATCATATTGCCTTCAAATTCATTAAAGATCTGTTCGTATGTTTTTCCCAGAATATTGGCCAATACATTTAGGCGTCCGCGATGCGACATTCCGAAAATAAATTCTTCTGCACCTAATGAAGCTCCAAACTGGATAATAGCATCTAATGCAGGAATCGTGCTCTCCCCACCTTCCAGTGAAAATCTTTTTTGGCCTACATATTTTGTATTGAGAAATTTTTCAAAAACAACGGCGCCGTTTAATTTTTCAAGTATGCGTTTTTTAGTTTCAAGGGGAAGACCATAATCATCATTGTCCTCTTTGATTTTTCTTTTTTCGATGCGATCACTGAGCCACTTACGTTTTGCCCAGTTTTCAATATGTGCATATTCAAAACCAATGTTTCCACAAAAAATTAATCTTAGGTGATGCAGAATATCTTCAAGCGTAGCATCCATCAACCCAATTTCGATGCCGGCTTTGAAAACTTTACTTAAATCATCGTCCGTCAAATTATAATCAGCAAGATCCAGGTGCGGTTTACGATCTCTTCGTTGACGGATTGGATTAGTGGTTGATAAGAGATGTCCCCTGTTGCGAAATCCATTAATGATCGACATGACACCGAATTCCTTTGAGGCATCATCTAGCGTTCCGGGGGATGTGGCAGCGAGTGTATCTGCATGACCGTTTTCATTTTGGCCAAATTCAAATCCTTCAAAAAAAACGCGCCACCCCTGATCGACGCTATCAGGGTCTTTTTGAAAAGATTGATAAAGAGAATCTATATATTGAGAATCGGCATTAAACACCTGACTATAGTCTTTCATTGTGGTTCAGCATGGGTAGCGAAATGTAAAATTAGGTAGATTTAGATTAGTGATTCATAACAAACACATCACTGAAGAGTTGACGCTCCTCAGATAATAAGACCGGAATTATTTCAATTGTTTGACATGTGGGGGCAGAATTTTTTCCGGTTTTTGTCATAGGAATAATAATCAATTCACCATCAAAACCAACTATTTATGAAAAAAACCAGACTTTGGCTTTTGTTCGTCCTTCTTATCAGTGGAGGTTGGGTTCATGCCCAGTTTTCGGCATCAGGGACGATAACCGATGATGAGGGGAATCCTTTGGTCGGTGTAACTGTAACCATCAAGGGCACAACCATTGGCAGCATCTCAGATTTGGATGGCAAATATGAGATTGATGTGCCCACTTCATCTGCAACTCTTGAGTTTTCCTATTTAGGATATTCAAGCGCCACATATGTTGTCACACCCGGAGAAAGTACGATCAATGTCTCCCTGAGTGAGGACGTGACACGAATGGAAGAGGTCGTTGTCACAGGCCTTGCAACAAGTGTTAAAAGATCGAACCTTGCCAATTCTGTAGCCTCTGTTCCGGCCTCTGAAATATCGGGAATAACGGTACCTACGACTACAGAAGCAGCTTTGTACGGCAAGTTTAAAGGAGTCAATATTAGCTCCAATTCCGGAGCTCCCGGAGGAGGAATGTCCTTCAAATTGCGGGGAACAACATCAATCAATGGGTCCTCGCAACCACTTTTCATCATTGATGGAATTTATCTGGATAACTCTTCTATCAAAGCCGGTTTGAATGCCGTGTCAAAAGCACAGGCAGGTGGAGCCACTACTAACCAGGACAATCCATCTAATCGTCTTGCTGACATAGATCCAAACGATATTGAAAAAATTGAAATTCTTAAAGGAGCTTCTGCTGCAGCTATTTATGGATCGCGGGCTGCAGGCGGTGTTGTAATTATTACAACGAAACGTGGATATTCTGGAAAAACAACTGTACGACTTTCTCAATCTGTTGGAGTTACAACCATTTTAAATCCTCAGGGTGTGCGACAATGGACTGAAGAGAGGGTACTTGGTTCAAATTTTGCTTCCAAGATTGATCTTTACAAAGCTTCTGTTGCAAATGGGCAGATACATGATTATGAAGATGAGTTGTTTGGAAATAATGGAAAACTTTATAATTCCAGAATTAGTGTAAGTGGCGGTGATGATCAGACGCAGTTTTTTGTTGGGGGTACATATAAGAATGAGGAGGGTATCGTAAAAAATACGGGTATTGTCAAAGAGTCTGCGCGCGTGAATCTCGATCACAAGTTTAGCGATTGGCTTGATGCTTCCCTTTCTACAAATTATATTCACTCCTCAGCAGACAGGGGATTTTTCAACAATGATAATACGGGCACTACGATGGGAGTAGCCCTTACTTCTACTCCGTCTTTTGCACAGATTCTGCCTGATGTGAATGGAAACTTTCCAAAAAATGATTTCGCAGCATCTAATTTTCTTGAGACTGCAGCCAAGGTGACCAACAATGAAGAAGTCAATCGTTTTATCGGAGGAGGTTCATTGACAGCAAAACTATTTTCGACAGACCACCAGGATCTGAAGTTGATCCTCAATGGCGGAGCTGATTATTTCAATCTGAATACAACAGCTATTTTTCCCAACAGCGTACAATTTGAGAGAGATGGAAATGGTCTGAATGGAGTGTCTCTACAAGGTTCAACTAAAGTGCAAAATTCCAATCTTTCTGCATTTTTGGTTTTCTCGCATTATGCATCCAATGGATTGTCATCAAGGACTCAATTTGGTGTTACCT
This sequence comes from Saprospiraceae bacterium, assembly GCA_049289835.1. Taxonomy (GTDB): domain Bacteria; phylum Bacteroidota; class Bacteroidia; order Chitinophagales; family Saprospiraceae; genus Opimibacter. The sequence continues at coordinate 7,187 of JBATMM010000534.1, forward strand.
CAGAAAATTTTGATATAAATTCAATCCTTGGGACGGCTTCCAATCTGGTCGGATCACAAACTAATCTGGACCAATCCGGAACAAGAGACATTGAACAGCGGCGTGAGATATCCCACGACAAAGGATTCTTTGGGCAGGAAGAATTAAATTATAAGGACAAGATCATTGCCACAGTAGGTGTGCGTGGAGACAAGTCTTCCAACAATGGCGATGTGACTAAAATTTATTATTATCCAAAAGCATCTCTGGCGATCAATCTGCATGAAATGATTGACATGCCGAGTGATAATCTGAACCAGGTGAAATTCCGGGTAGCGTATGGGCAGTCAGGAAATTTCCCAAAATTTGCATCTAAGTATACCTCCTTTACAAGTGGCATCATCGACGGCCATCCTGGTGTAGAAATTGATATGTTGTTAGGAAATGCAAGTGTTGCTCCTGAGCGACAGAAAGAACTGGAATTTGGTGTGGATGTCGGTGCTTTGAAAAACCGGTTGTTATTTGATGTTACTTATTACATCAAGACCGTTGAGAACTTACTCGTTGAAGCGGATGTTCCCTTGTCAACTGGATTTATTTCTCGTGTCACCAACGCAGCAGAGCTTGAAAATAAAGGACTTGAAATTGGTGCAGATTATGAAGTGATCCGTTCTTCAGACTTCAAATGGAATACACGTCTAGGATGGTGGAAAAATAATGCTAAAGTCACTAAGCTACTGGTTCCTTCATATACTACCGGTGGATTTGCAGACTTTCTCGGACAATTCAGAATTAAGGAAGGTCATAGTCCAACTGAAATAATCGGCGTAGGCGCAAATCCTGATACAGATGGATATGTCGTCTATGGTGATGCAGAACCGGATTTTCAGATGTCATGGTTCAATACATTGACATGGAAGAATTTAGATCTTACATTTTTATGGCATTGGAAAAAAGGCGGACAAGCTATAAATTTATCAACATTGTTATTTGATCTTGGTGGCACCACGCATGACTATGATGATGTGGATCTCGATCCCGCTCATGTATTAGGAAATGGTCCATACCGTGTATCTCAGATTGGCGTGAACAGTGATGTGATGATTGAAGATGCATCCTATATACGCTTGAGAGAAATCGGTCTGTATTATACGCTTCCTAAGACTTTTGTGAAAGACGTTAATCTTAAGCTTGGCTTTTCAGGAACGAATCTGATCAACATATTTAAATATAACAGTTATGATCCTGAAGTTTCAAACTTTGGCTCAGATGGACTCTCTACACAGGTTGAAGTGAATCCATTTCCTTCTTCCAAACGATTTGATTTCCATATCGTCGCTGAATTCTAAACAAGTCATAAATCAGAAATCAAAAACATGAAAAAATATATATTTCATATCAGGACTTTCTATCTGTCATTCATCGCGAGCATCCTTCTTGGATTTTCAGCATGTCAGATTGATGAGATACAGGATCCGAATGGCCCAAGTTTATCTGGTGTCATCAACAATGCATCCAGAAGCGATCTTCAACTGGTCGTGACAGGTACAGAATCCTTATTGCGAAAGCAAATTAATTTCTATTATTTCACTACGGGTATTATCGGACGTGACTGGTATTTGTTTACCGCTGCGGATCCACGGTACACCGGTGAAATACTGGGACGTGCAGAATCTGTTTTGGATAATGCTGGTTTCTATGGGACCAGGCCATATTCAGGAAGATACATTACAATAAGGAACACGAATATTCTTTTACAAGCAGTAGCAAATAATGCGCAAAGGCTAAGTTTAACCTCTCAGGAAGTGAATGGATATAATGCATTCGCACATGCAATCCAGGCTTATGAGTTACACATTGCACTGAATCTTCAATATCAAAATGGCATAAGAGTGGATGTCACTGATCCGGAACACCCAGGTCCATTTTTAACTTATGATGAATCCCTGACGGCTATTCAGGGCTTGCTTGCGACGGCATCTGATGAACTGTCAAATGCGGGTTCAAGTTTCCCGTTTGATTTGTCTTCGGGTTTCACAGGGTTTGATTCAACTGCAACATTTAAGAAATTTGTAAAAGGGCTGGCTGCCAGGATCGCGATTTATCAAAATAATAAAGCGGCTGCTGAAGGATTTCTGAATGAATCATTTTTGGATGTCACCGGAGATCTTTATGCCGGACCATACAGACCATACTCAACAGCGAGTGGTGAATTGTCGAATGAAGTGTATAGGACACCAAATCAATCTGAAGCTTTGGTAGCTCAGCCATCATATGTGACTGATATAGAAGCGGGAGATGACAGAATATCGAAAGTTGCTCCAAGGGATACAGTGGCTCTTGATGGTCTCTCAGGTACTTACGATGTCGTGGTCTATCCTTCGCTTTCATCGCCGATCTCGCTCATACGTAATGAAGAGTTGATCCTGATTCGTGCTGAGGCAAGGATAGGAAGCAACAATGCCGGAGCAGTTGAAGACCTCAATGTAATCCGCAATGCGCATGGTCTTGCAAATTATAGCGGAGGTACAGATGATGCATCACTCACAGATGAGATGTTGAAACAACGCAGATATTCACTGTATGCTGAAGGTCATCGTTGGGTTGACATGAGAAGGTATGGAAGGTTAAGTCAATTGCCGATCGATCGTCCCGGTGATGATGTGTGGCAGGAATTGCCGAGACCGGTGTCAGAGGTACAATAAAAATTAACGAAGAAGGCTTCCAACGGAAGCCTTCTTCGTTTTTGGTTAAATGGTGAAAGTTTGTTGGAGAACACTCCAACAAAGGCAGGTGGCCACAGCATGGAGTTTGCTCATGCAGCCTACGAGTTTTACATTTTCTTTTCCATTTCAACAAGTTTCTTTTGCATGTCCATCACTGTTTCCTGGAGCCAGTCTGCTTTTTGCTGACGAGCATCTGAATAGACAATGTGCGCATGATAGCGCCATATCTCCTGGATATCTGTATAAGAAATTGTGTATGGAGGATAGGATTCGTTGTCGGAAATAGCAGTAAGGCATTTTTGATCCTTATGATTCCGGACTCTTTTGTATACGATACCATCACGCTGGGTGATGATAATATAGGTCTTGTCATCTTTCAGCTCTGAAAGCGATTCAACATATTTAGATACCACAAGTGAACCAGAAGGCATGGGCAACATAGAATCGCCATGAATCTCAAATGCACGATAACTGCCGGAAGGTAAATTAGGAATGTACATTTTAGGAAGCTCACCTATATATTCGGGGTCCTGGAAGCTATCAAGGTATCCGGCTTCGGCTTTTGAATAGACAAGCTCGATATTCTGACGCTGGTCCTGATCCATGCTGATGGCCAGTACGCGGAGATGATCGTTCCGGGCGATTTCATATGCATCGAAATCTATTCTTTGGTTCAATAGCCTGTCGATGGATTGATTGAAGTAAGTAGAGATGCGCTGTAGCATCCCGATGTTGGGCTCAACCTTACCTAATTCATAGCCGCTCCATGTCGTACGCGGGATTTCTAAACGATCAGCTATTTCCTGTTGAGAATGGCCGGATTTGCGCCTGAGATACTGAAGATTCTGTGAAAGCATCATCTTTAAAAGCTTTGATTTACTACAAAAGTAGTGAAATTCGTCAATAAATGACGAAAAATAAGACAATAAAGCAAAAAGGGTTAAAAGGTCAAAGGGTTAAACGGTAAATAGATCAACCGACAAATTAATTAATGAGGAAATGGAGGACATCAAAACCAAGACTTTATTTATAAATCGTTTAACCGTTTAACCCTTTGACCGTTTAACCGTTTTACCGATTCACCCCTTTGCTCATTACAGAATATTCTCTGCCGGATGCCAGAAGTGTTTCTTAAAATCTACAACAGTATCATTTTTGACTTTGACGCCTTCTTTTTCAAGGGCTCGCTGCATGTATTTCGGATCCGGAAAATGGAGGCGACCGCTTAAATGACCCAGACGATTGACAACGCGATGGGCGGGAATAGGGCCGTCCATGACACTAGAATGCCTGAGGGCCCATCCTACCATTCTTGCAGATCCCAGGGCCAGAAAATCAGCAATAGCCCCATAAGTACTTATTCTTCCTCTTGGAATCGATCTGACGACTTCGTAGACATCTTCAACATAGTGCGAATTGGCTTTTGCAGTCATATGCTAAAAATAGAAAAAGAGCCTGAAGAAAAGGCATCAATCACGTTCGCAGACTTTTCTATTGAGGTTGCTCACAATCAATTATATTGTTGCATCTATAATCAACACCTTAGGATATGAAAGGGCCCGCTATTTTTCTTGCGCAGTTTATTCGTGATGAAGCTCCGTTCAACAGTCTTGATGGAATATGTGCATGGGCAGCAGGACATGGATATAAAGGCATACAAATGCCAACGCTTGACCCATGGCTTATCGATTTGAAAAAAGCTGCAGAAAGTAAAACGTACTGTGATGAACTCAATGGCAAAGTAAAATCGCATGGACTCGAGATATCAGAGCTCTCAACTCATCTTCAGGGCCAACTGGTCGCTGTGCATCCGGCGTATGATGTTTTGTTTGACAATTTTGCTCCTGCCGAAGTAAAAGGAAAACCTAAAGCAAGAACGACATGGGCGATAGATCAACTCAAACTAGCTGCTCGTGCAAGTGCTAATCTTGGCCTCAAAGCACATGTTACATTTTCAGGTGCATTAGCGTGGCCTTATGTTTATCCATGGCCGCAAAGACCCAATGGTTTGATTGAAGAAGCATTTACTGAATTATCAAATCGCTGGATGCCCATCCTGCAAACATTTGAAAAACATGATGTAGATCTTTGTTTTGAATTGCACCCCGGTGAAGATCTGCATGATGGTGCCAGCTTTGATCGTTTTCTTGATCAGTGTGATGAACATCCAAGGATATGTCTCAATTATGATCCAAGTCACTTTGTGCTTCAGCAAATGGATTATCTGCAGTTTATTGATTTGTATGAAGACCGGATACGGATGTTTCATGTCAAGGATGCAGAATTTAATCCGGATGGAACGAATGGCGTGTACGGAGGTTACCAGGACTGGATTGACAGGGCTGGACGATTCCGTAGTCCGGGTGATGGAGAGATTGATTTTGGAGCCATCTTTAGCAAACTTGCTCAATATGAATATGAAGGATGGGCAGTACTTGAGTGGGAGTGTTGTATCAAAGACAGTGAACAAGGCGCTGCCGAAGGTGCAGTCTTCATCA
>JBATMM010000535.1:0-5050 GCA_049289835.1 Saprospiraceae bacterium
CAAGCCATAACGAGTCCGTAGAGTAACGCGCAAATCCTCCTTCCAGTTGATCATATATTCCACCCATCATCATCTTATCAAGTGTCGTCGTCACTATGGATGCAGCCTCCTTATTGTTATATCGTTGGGCATAATACATGAGATATTGCCAGTTGTTGGGCATGGGAAATTTTGGAGATCCACGCCTCCCACCCATCTGCGGATCCATGCGGCTCATGAATAACTTGCTGATGTCGTTGATCTCCTTCTGATTGATTACACTCTCTACTCCTGGGACAACGTCATCCAGACCGTGATCCTTTACACCTGCTACAAGTCGTTGAGCGTATTCACGAAGCTTTTCAGGTTCTTCAGCATATGTTTTTCGAAAATACTCAAGTACCTCTTTCCATTTACCTGTTGGAAAATAAGTACCTGCCCAGACAGGTCTGCCATCAGGAAGAGCAAATGAATTCAATGGCCATCCACATCCGCCACCTGAGGATAGTTGACATGCCGCCATATAGACATCATCAATATCAGGTCGTTCTTCCCGATCTACTTTGATACAGACAAAATTTGCATTCATTATAGCTGCTACAGCAGTGTCTTCAAATGATTCGTGCTCCATCACATGGCACCAGTGGCATGAAGAATATCCAATACTGATGAGCAGTAATTTATTCTCATCCTTTGCTTTCTTCAGCGCTTCATCATTCCAGGCGTACCAATCGACCGGATTGTGTGCATGCTGCAACAAATAAGGACTTGTCTCGTGGATAAGGTGGTTAGTATATTGATGTTGCATTTTCTGTGGCTGTGAATGACAGGCCGCTATGCTCAGACCAACTGTCATCATTAAAATGGTTTGAGAATAGGGCACGATAGTTAAATTAATAAGTTGATTTGAATGGCTAAATTAAGAGAATAAAAGCTGACATCCCTTTTTAATAAACTTTCTGTGTATCCTCATGTTCTGTCTTTGATAGGGTGAGAACTATCATTATGGTCAGCACAATTGGTTTGATTGAGTAGAAGTGGATTTGTTTCCTTCGGAAAATTTTGGCTCTGTTTAGATAGGGCCTTTTTTATTACTCCCTAAGACATACTTTTACAATCAATATGAATCAAAAGCCTGAAGCAAATAGGATAGTGATGAAATTTGGTGGCACCTCAGTAGGCAATGCTGAACGGATACATCAATTGGTAGAAATCGTACGCAGACGTTCACATGAAGGACCACTGGTGGTTGTCGTTTCTGCTATGTCGGGTATCACCAATCTTCTTGAGGAAGCATGTACAAAAGCAGCAAATAAAAACGAAGCCTATCATTCCACCCTGGATTCGATCATCAGGCGTCATGAGGAATGTATCGCATCATTTCCATTTTCCGCTGCCATGTCCGCTGAATTGATCAATCAGATTCGTGAACCACTGAACAGGCTGGGTATCATATGCCGTGGATTAAGCCTTGTCGGGGATCTTACGATGAAAACAAAAGCGCACATCATGAGCTTTGGTGAGCAATTGTCTTCACGGATTATTCGTGCAGCTATGGAATCCGATGGATTGAATGCAGAACTCATCGACAGCAGAGATTTGATTGTGACAGACAATCAGTTTCTTTCCGCTCACGTTGATTTTGAAGAAACGAATAAACGTATCCGACAACAAATTGATCCTTCAAAAAGAATCTATATCGCACCTGGCTATGTATCCAGAAGTGACACAGGTGAAAGCACTACGTTAGGACGCGGAGGTTCAGATTACACAGCAGCTATTTTTGCGGGTGCACTTGATGCATCACGTCTTGAAATATGGACCGATGTCAATGGAATGCTCTCAGCTGATCCGCGATTAGTCAGGGACACCATCACGATCCCGACCATGAGTTATGAAGAAGCCATGGAGCTGAGTTATTTTGGAGCAAAAGTCATTTATCCGCCGACGATTCAGCCTGCCATGTCAAGGCAGATCCCGATCATCATTCTCAACTCTTTTGATCCTGATCATCCCGGTACTACGATTTCAAATCATCCGGACCATGATTCTCATTTCGTAAAAGGACTGACGTGTATTCAGGACATAGTTCTGGTGACATTGACAGGTTCAGGTATGATTGGCGTGCCGGGAGTTGCACAGCGATTATTTCAGGCGTTGAGTGAAGCCAATATTAATATCCTATTCATTACTCAATCTTCATCAGAACATACTATATGCTTTGCGATTAACCGGCAGGACGATTCGATAGCAAAGAAAGCGATGGAGAAAACGTATGCATTTGAAATTAACCTGGGAAAGATTGATCCTATAAACATGGAATACGATCTTGCTCTTGTAGCTGTAGTCGGGGATGGCATGCGTGAAAGAGCCGGTATAGCAGGAAAATTATTCAGCCTCCTTGGTGAAAATGGTATTAACATACGGGCGATTGCCCAGGGCTCAACGGAACGGAACATTTCGTTTGTAGTCAATCAACATAATGTGACTAAGACTTTAAATGTATTGCATGAAGGATTTTTTCTTTCAAAATATAAAACTGTTCATCTCTATCTGATGGGAACAGGAAATGTTGGTGCCACATTAATAGAACAAATCGCGGTAGGACAAAAAGCATTCAAAGAAGCAGGCAGCCTCGATCTGAAAGTGTGCGGAATAGCGAATAGCAAGCATATCTATCTTGATCCTCTTGGCATTGATCTCAAAGACTGGAAGACGACATTGAAAGAACATGGGAAAGTGTTGAGTCTTTCAGATCTTAAAAATGAGATCAAACAATTCAATCTTCGCAATAGTATCCTGGTTGACGTGACTGCTTCAGAACATGTGAGTAAAATCTATGATGATCTTCTTTCTTCAAGTGTGCATGTAGTGACGGCAAATAAAATAGCTGCCTCTTCTCCATATCCGGTATATAAAAGATTGAAAGAATTGTCAGCCCAGCACAATGTGAAATTCCTCAATGAAACGAATGTAGGAGCGGGTCTTCCTATCATCAAGACTATTCGTGATCTTGTACTGACCGGCGATCATATACATCGCATACAAGCTGTCCTTTCCGGAAGTCTCAATTATATATTTGATCGGATCGGAAGTGATGGATGTTTATTCTCCGTAGCTGTCACAGAAGCCCGCGAGAAAGGATATACTGAACCGAATCCTGCACTTGATCTAAGTGGGGTAGATGTGATGAGGAAAATCCTTATCCTTTCAAGAGAAGCCGGTTTGAAACTTGAAATGGAAGACATAAAGAACAAATCTTTTTTACCACAGGGAACATTAGATGCGAATGGTTGGGAAGAATTATTAGGCAATTTGAAAAAACTTGATGTGCAATTTGAAAATGAGCGCCAGGAATTAGCTGCTTCGGATAAACGTTGGCGTTACATGGCATCGCTGGATGATGGAGTAGTTTCTACCGGTCTTGAAGAAATAGATAGTACCCACCCTGCATATCATCTCAAAGGAACAGATAATATAATTCTGATGTGGACTGATCGCTATGCTAACCGTCCAATGGTCATAGCAGGTGCAGGAGCCGGACCGGAAGTGACTGCATCAGGAGTACTTGCAGATGTGATTTCGATATCCAACGTCTGATCTCATGAAATATATAAGCACATCAGGGACCGAAACTAAACTTGGCTTTAAGGAAAGTGTTCGATCCGGGCTTTCATCTGATGGAGGATTGTTAGTGCCCGAATTTATTCCTGTTCTACGGCCCGATATGGTTAAGAATCTGCTTTCATTAAGTGACCATGATCTTGCTTTTGCATTATTAACTCCTTTCGTAAAAGAAGATCTTACTGCCGAACAGTTGAAAGCAGTAATCGATCATACATTTCAGTTTGAAATTCCACTTAAGCGAATTGGAACTTCGGATATCTATGTGTTGGAATTATTTCACGGTCCGACATGGGCGTTTAAAGATGTTGGAGCTCGATTCTTAGCCGGATGTCTTTCATCATGGACAGCGGAGAAAAATGAAGTCACCATACTGGTAGCGACTTCAGGTGATACAGGAGGTGCTGTAGCAAATGGATTTTATAATCAACCTGGAACGAACGTCGTCATTTTATATCCCATTGGTAAAGTGTCACCATTGCAGGAACAACAAATAGCAGGCCTTGGCGGAAATATAACAGCAGTAGGAGTGAGGGGAAGTTTTGATGATTGCCAACATTTAGTCAAGCGTGCTTTTTCAGATAAGGAACTACGTAAAGCGTTAACACTCACTAGTGCAAACTCTATCAATGTAGCCCGCTGGCTGCCACAGATGATTTATTATGCTTTTGCACTGAAAGAAGCTATAAAACAAAATGTTGAATTTGTATTTTCGGTTCCAAGTGGTAATTATGGCAATATCACCGCGGGTCTTTTACTCCATTCAATGGGCATAAAGCTTGAAAAATTTATCGCTGCACATAATGCAAATGATACTATCCCACGTCTTTTAATAAATGACATTTATGAGCCGCATGAAACCATTGCTACTTTTGCTAATGCGATGGATGTAAGTGATCCGAGTAATTTTTTGAGGTTGCAATATTTATGGGACAAATATCCTGATCTTATTGATGATCATTTTACTGCAGTTTCCATTTCAGATCAAGATATTTTGGACAGCATAATTGCATGCTGGAATGATCATCATTATTTACTTGATCCACATACAGCTACGGCATGGAAAGCATTAAATGACCAGGGTGGCAAAGGAATCATTCTATCCACAGCGCATCCATATAAATTTGAAGATGTCATCATCAAAGCTCTTGGCTATTATCCTGAAGTCTGGAAAAAGGAATGGCAATCCGGAAAGATTGAAAAAATGGAGATTGAAGCTGACTATGATGAGTTAAAAAAAATCTTAAATAAAAAATGTTGAATACAAAATAAAAAAGTGAATCGTGAATACAGAATAAAGAGTTTGGAGCCTGGAAGGAAAAGTTGGAATATTGAATAGGGAAAGAAAAATCAAACATTAAACTTTATAATTCCTCATTTTTAATTTTACCTCTTCATTCCTAATTCAAAATTCAATATTCATGATTCCCTTCCTCATTCTCAATTC
>JBATMM010000536.1:0-2677 GCA_049289835.1 Saprospiraceae bacterium
GGCAATACCCTGCTTTGACAGAGTAAACATTTATAAGTACCTTGAGTTTATACTCCCTGAGTCTCCGATGGCCAAGTACTACGTCGTTATGGTTAATCAAAAAATTTATTTCATATCCTGCTTAATATTTATTTGCTCTTCCCTCTCGTATGGCCAGGTGACTAAACCTGTTGTAAAAAAGTTTGGTGGCTCAAAACAAATTATGGAGAGCTACTTTGTTTTGAAATCTGATGGCCAGATAAAGCATGGTCCATATGTTTCCTATTTTCAGTTATCAAATGATGATTTCATAAGTGTCAAAAGGGGGGAATTGAAATTAGATACTTACATCAAATTGTCGGGTAATTACAAGAATGGTAAAAAGGATGGAGAATGGAAAGAATATTCTCTTCCCTCCATCATCTCGTCAATCGGTAGCTATGAAAATGACAAAAAAATCGGGATATGGAAGACATCAAAGGAGCACGGCCAAGTTATTGAGATTTTTGATTTCGATATTAACAAAAAACTTCCTCCCGCAATTAACATAGAACCCAAATATCCTGCTTACGCAAGGAAAATGGGAATACAAGGTGTGGTTACTTTAAAATACCAGTTTCACGAGGACTGCACAATTTCCGACATACAGGTTACAAAATCTTTATCAGCGGAATGTGACAAAGCCGCTATTGAATCCATTCAAAAATATGCCTTCTTGTGTAAAAAATACGGAGCTGAATGTCCGGAAACAACACAAGTGACAGATGTAAAATTCGTTTTAGATTGAGGTTTGAGATTCGACTACTTCACATCGAAGTATACGCTGATCAGCCGGATGAAACGAATGCAGCAGCACAACAAAGGATGGAAAAGGCTTTTTCAGAATTTCTGATAGATATGTCTTCAAATTTCAACAACGCAGGGGAGGGAATGAGCAATTCATTTTGGCATAAGATGATTGCACTTGGCCGGGCTATCGCTGAAGTTTGGGAATCAGGAAGATGTCCTTATTTTAGTTCAATCGAATCGCTTCATAAGTCCGATCAATAAAGCTGTTGAAAGTTATTTATTGAAACGCCTTATTAAAAAAAGGAAAAGAGAGGTTTTAGTCTGACATTAAATACGTATGCTATATGACAACTTCAATGATTTTCGCCGTATCTATTTTTACCTATTTCAGCGCCATTGGCCTGCTGTTCAGTACGTTCTGGAGTATTAAATCTGAAGGAGCTTATAAAATGTTGAGCATGGCTGCCGGATTTGATCTCCAAAAAACTGCAGCTACTTCTGAGGAAACAGGCAAGGCCATGAATTTTCTCTTAATTGACTTTACAAGTCAGATGCTGGGCCTGAATTTGTTTGCCCTGTTCATACTTTGGTTGCCTTTCAGAGCGGGGGAGCAATGGGCTTGGATCGTACTTTGGTTTTACCCGTTGATGTTTGCCTGGCATTATTTACACTACGCCAAAAAGACAAGATTTTCCATGGTGCAGATTGTGTATTGTTTGCTGAGTAGTGCAGCGCTGCTGTTGACGTACACTCATTTTTTTTAATGATGCCTGGTTATTGAGATTTTCATGACCTCGCTTTTATTCCTTACTTTTAGTACATGAAACTCTTTTCCATTTATTTTATCCTTTGCTTACCTCTGTTGGTCAGCAGTCAGCAAACCATCAACGGTTCTATTCTCCATGATGGCCTCCAACGGGACTATATCCTTTATGTTCCGGCCAGTTATGTGCCCGGAACGCCTGCGCCACTTGTGTTTAATTTTCATGGTTATACATCGAATGCTTTCGAACAAATGTTCTATGGTGACTTCCGTCCGATAGCCGATACTGCCGGTTTTCTGGTGGTGCATCCCTTGGGTACCGTCGATCAGCTGGGAAATACGCATTGGAATGTTGGTTGGGGTACCAGCAATGTGGATGATATTGGTTTTACAAGCGCCTTGATCGATTCATTGTCCGCTCAATATAACATTGATCAAAACAGAATATACAGCACAGGCATGTCTAACGGTGGCTTTATGAGTTATTTTCTCGCATGTGGACTAAGTGACCGCATCGCGGCGATCGCCTCTGTCACAGGATCAATGAACGTAACCCAACTCACCACCTGTGATCCACAACATCCTATGCCCGTCATGGAAATCCATGGGACATCAGATCCTACGGTGGCCTATACAGGAAATATAATATTCGCACCGATCGCATCTGTTGTGGCCTATTGGGTTGAGTTCAACGCATGTCATACACCCCCTGACATCAATAGTATACCTGATATCAATACAAGTGATGGTTGCACAGCAGAACATTATTTGTATTCCAATGGAACGAATGGTGTCGACGTCGAACATTATAAGATCATCAACGGTGTGCATGCATGGCCAGGTTCTGCATTTGGCGGTGTAGGTACGAATCAGGATATGAATGCATCAAAAGAGATCTGGCGTTTTTTCTCCAGGTATGATATCCATGGATTGATTCAGACCACTGCAACCGGCGATCATATTAAGCCTCATTCAATTCTAATCTATCCAAATCCAGCGAATACAACCATCACCATTAAACTTGATTCTGATCAACCGACACATTACACGCTTTCAACATTATTTGGACAGGTAGTGATGTCTGGGAATTCGTATTCACCCACTTATGATTTAGATGTTCAGACAATACAGCCAGGTATGTATGTG
>JBATMM010000537.1:0-2866 GCA_049289835.1 Saprospiraceae bacterium
TCCGTCCTTGTTCTGTGTACATCAACGGTCAGTTTTTAGGCATTCACAATATCCGCGAAAAGCAGGATGCAGAATACACGGATTACTATCATGGCATTGACCCTGACAGCCTTGATTATATCGAAAATGATGCAGAAATAAAAGAAGGCGATGCCGTTGCATATCAACAATTGGTGGCAAGGCTCAATGCAGGTGTGCAAAGTGATGGGGCGTTTCAGGCTCTCGATGCTATAGCGGATACAAAGGATTTTACGGACTATATTATCTCACAGATTTTTGTCGCCAATACAAGTTGGGGCCACAATATTGCTCTCTTTCGCAAGCGCTCTTCTTCCGGTCGTTGGCGATGGCTACTGCATGACTATGATAGGGGTTTTGACCTCGCCAACGTCAACAGCACGGCTATGAGTTGGGCAACTGCTACCAACGGTGCTGCCTATAGTAACCCGGCATTTGGTACACTTTTCCTTCGCAAAATGTTAGAGAATAATGCGTTCAAACAACGCTTTATCACTCGTTTCGCTGACCATCTTTACGTTACCTACAACCCCGTCACAATCAACAAACGGGTGGACCTGCATGCTAATTGGATTCGCCCCGAAATGCCCAGACAAGTCGCACGATGGCAGGGGACCACGTCCAGTTATGGAGACGCCATCCCATCAATAGCTTTTTGGGAAAACGAAGTGGCTAAACTCAAACAGTTCGGTATGCAGCGCAATTCCTATATGTTTAGTGATTTGAGTTCATTCTTTGGATTGGCAGGTACGTCTACACTCAACCTCGAGGTCAGTGATGCGGCTCATGGATTTATTCGTCTTCATGATTTGAAAGTACCCTCTTATCCATGGACAGGGAATTATTTTCAGAATCGTGCTTTCACGCTCACAGCAGTAGCAAATCCGGGTTTCAATTTTGTGCGTTGGGAAAAAGTGATCAGCTCACAGGTCACGCTCCTCGCAGCCGGTAGTATCTGGAAATATAGTGATGCAACTTCTGCTCCACCATCGAATTGGTATCAGACTGATTTCAATGATGCAGGATGGTCTACTGGTCTGGCCCAATTAGGCTACGGTGATGGAGATGAAGCCACAGTTCTAAGCTATGGTGGCAATGCAAATAATAAAACGCCATCCTATTATTTCCGTTCCGGATTCAATGTGGCTGACCCGACAGCATTCGCCGGTCTGCTTGCCCGATTGAAAGCTGATGATGGAGCTGTTGTTTATCTGAATGGTAGCGAAGTCTGGCGATTAAATATGTCTGCTTCACCTACAGTGATTTCCTTTTCCACGTTGGCACTTAGTACAGTTTCAGGCACAGGTGAAAACGCCTGGAATGAAATTTCCTTGCCCTCATCATTGTTGGTGTCAGGGCAAAACGAAGTGGCAGTAGAAATTCATCAGGTAGATGGTGTCAGCTCAGATATCAGTTTCGACTTCGAGATGCAAGGCACCATAAATGGATCGCCGGAAATAGTGGGTAGCAATGCTGTCCTTGATGTCACTCTTGACACTAATCCACATACACTGAAGGCTGTATTCGAATCTGATGGTTCTTGTGGAATCTTGCCGGATAGTATTTTACAAAACTTAACACTCACTTTATCTTGTTCGCCATATATCGCTGCCGGAGATGTAGTCGTGAAGCCAAATGTAACGCTGACAGTAGAGCCTGGTGTTGAAATCCAATTTCCCGAAAAGGCAGGTCTTTGGATATTAGGTGACGTACAAATGAAGGGTACAGCGAATTCACCCATACTGATCAAAAATAAAACAGGTAGTGAAACATGGGGCGGCATCTTTTTGAAAAATGCAACTTCGATTTCATCTTTTTCTTACATACGAATGGAGAATGCTTCGGCAGGTTCACAACGTCTTTATTATCCGGCTGCCATCAGTGCATATCATTCAGATATGAACCTTGACCATCTGGATTTGACTTATGTCAGGGACAACCCTGTGTTCGCAAGATTTTCAAATGTTTCACTTACGAATTCAACACTAAAATCAACTGTGACAGGTGACTGCATTAATGTGAAACAAGGTTTTGCCATTGTGGAAAATTGCGAATTCGAAGGTGGAACACAACCTGATATGGATGCCATTGATTATGATGGTGTAGTGGATGGCATCGTGCGAAACAATCGTATACATGATTTCCGTGGCGATAATTGTGATGGATTGGATATTGGTGAGCAATGTCAAAATTTGCTGATCGAAAAAAATTTCATTTATCACTGTTTCGATAAAGGAATATCAGTAGGGCAAAAATCAACAGCGATAGTTCGCAATAATGTCATTGCTTATACAAACATCGGTTTGGCGCTTAAGGACGAGAGCAATGTGAATGTGGACCATACCACTTTTTTTGGCAATAGTCAAGGTGTGTCATCTTATGAAAAAAATCCCGGCAACCTTGGCGGTATCGGAAATATCGAAGATTGCATCGTCAGTAATGCATCATTGGATGCTTATGTATTTGATTCCTATTCCGGACTGACGATGACCCGTTGCCTTTCTGACCTCGACTCTATCAGTTCTCCAGGCAATCTGAATGCTGACCCGCATTTCGTCAATCCAACCTTATATAATTTCAACTTGTTGCCCGGTAGTCCGGCTATTGGTATTGGTGTTGGAGGAACCAATCTTGGCGCGAGTTCATTGCCTGTCTACAACGGCCAGCCTCAATTGATGATCTCTGAAATATTGTACAATGACACGCTGACATCCAGAGGTGAATTTCTTGAAATCTATAATCCCGGCAATGTAGCTGTGGATATGGAAGGCTATGCGCTCACATCGGCGATAGACTTTACTTTCCCTGTCGGTGCTATGATATCACCCGGCGGAACAGTTTTGATAGC
>JBATMM010000538.1:0-2434 GCA_049289835.1 Saprospiraceae bacterium
GGTCAGGTCATTCTCTCCTTTACAATCACAAAGGAAGGAAATGTTGAGGATATAATTGTCCTTCGTGGTGCGAACATTCTATTAGACAAAGAAGCTGTGAGAGTAATACGACAATTAAGTTTTTCAAATCCGGGTATGCTCGATGGTAAACCGGTGAAGATTTGTGTAAAATTACCGGTAAAGTATGTCCTGGGTTAATAAGGGCAAGTTATTTTATATCTGGAAAAGGGTTCATGCAATTATTTAAAAAGAGAGTCACACCCATGACAACGACATACTCTCCCAAACAGACAACCACTCACGGGCATACCGTTCAAATCAACAACCTTGAGTTGTACTACGAGGAGTACGGAGTCGGAAAGCCCCTGTTGCTCTTGCATGGGTTTGGCGGTTGTACACAGAACTGGCATCCCTTTATCGCGAACCTCTCGGAGCGCCATCGACTGATCGTCGTGGATTTGCGTGGCCATGGTCACTCCACCAATCCTGAAAACAAGTTCACACATCGGGAAGCGGCCAGTGACGTGTTCCTCTTCCTTGAAAAGTTGGGAGTTGATCAATTCTCGGCTATGGGCATGAGTTCAGGAGGGATGACGCTGCTGCACATGGCGACGAGCCAACCCAAGCGCATAGACTCAATGGTATTAATTAGTGCAACGTCCTATTTCCCCGATCAGGCAAGGGCCATTATGCGCGGAGCTTCGTTGGGCAACATGCCCCAACAAGTGCAAGAGATGTATAGGGAGTGCGCAAAACGCGGTGATGAACAGATTCATCAACTCATTACACAGTTCAACGCGCTACACGAAAACTACGACGATATGAATTTCAATGCACAAAGTCTATCAACCATTACAGCTCGTACGCTCGTTGTGCACGGTGATCGCGATCGTTTTTTTCCTGTTGAAATTCCTGTAAGCATCTACCGTTCTATACCGGATGCCGCGTTATGGATTATTCCTGGTGGTGAACACGTTCCAATTTATGATTCCACCATTCCATTCACCTCAACAGTCCTACGATTCCTTGATGAGTCAGAAAGCAAGTAGCGATCAGCGGCTTAACAAGGCGCTCAGCAATGAAAGTAATTAAAATGAGAACAATCATATTTTTATTCCTCTCAAATGTTCTTTTTGGACAAGTACCCAATCCACAATTTGAAGCGTGGGATTTATACAACGGAAGAGAAAAACCGGCTGAATGGTATTGCCCTAATTTGTGTTCGGGACCCGATTGTGGCCCTTGTAATAAAATAGTACAGGGTGTTGATGATTATGCTGTGAGGATTCATAATGTGATGCCTTGTGTTTCATCTGATAATCAGGCGAAAAGGAGATCAGCTGGGTTTATACATGATTATTTTATGCCGACCAGTACTAAATTTAAAATTTCATTTGACTTAATTATCGATTCCATTGAGCCTCCGGCAGAATTTATTTTTACAATCGGCGATTTCGTCTGGAAAACAGATCAAATTTTATCTGAACGCATAGAACAAGAAATAATTCTTGAGCATAGTTATGATAGCTTATTCATTCAATTTCAATGCAAAGGCTATTTAAAGCAGAACCCATTACATAATTGTGATCTTGGATATTTAAGTGCGATCATTGATAGTATCGAGACGGAAGATATTGTGAGTACAAAGGATTTAAAATCAGTAAATATTTATGTTGTTCCGAATCCGTTTAATACTACTCTGACTATCGAAGGTGAACATCCTTCAGTTTCCTGGAGCATATTTGATTTTACCGGCCATTTAATCATGGATGGAAATTCAAGTGAAATATATGGATTGAATAAATTGGCACAAGGAATTTATATGCTTCATATAATGGATGGAGCAAAGACTTACTTTAAAAAAATCGTAAAGGAATGAATTCTTACAACATAGGCTCCTACGTAAAGCTGTTCTTCCAGCAGACTGCCAAAAGTATTATGTATTTCCAGACTGCCAAAAGTATTATGTATTTCCTTTCTTTTGTTTTTTAATCTCCTAAGAATTACATTGTCTTTTTTTTCTCTTGCCTGGGTGGTTGCAAAACACCCCGACAAGAGTATTAGAAATGAACTTCTTTAGTTTTGACTGATCACAAAAAGTAGAAACTTGTGACCAAGAGTATAAGTTACCAATTGCGAGTTAGAGTAGAACCATTCCAGCTAAATCCGAAGCTAAACGTTGACGTTTTGCCTGTTTCAAAAGAATAGAAGTACTGCGCATCAACTTCCAATGCACTGCCTTTCTTTTTTAGGTAAAATGCACAATTATCTTTTTTTTCCCCATCCTCAAAGGTGCCGGAGTAATCCATCCTGGCAAGTTGAGAGTTAGGTCTTACCATACTTAGTGAAAGATTATCATCCGTAAAGAAATAGACAGTATCCTGACTATTGTTATCTAATTGAATCCAAACATCAGCAGGAAAAAAATCATTGC
>JBATMM010000539.1:0-5798 GCA_049289835.1 Saprospiraceae bacterium
GTGCGCCACATCCATATCCACATGTCGTTGTAAATGTCTGCGGGTTTGACCAATACCCATAAGAATCATAATGACCGCAATTGGCCCTTATGCGCCATTGATAGGTATGACATGGTGCCAGGTTATAAGCAATAATCCAAGTGCCTGTACTCGGACTGCCAGGCAGATCGTACCAGTTGCCATAGCCATCACGCAATTGAATTGAATAACTATATGCACCGTAAACCGCTGACCATTTGAGAGTAGCTTGTTTGTCGCCAATATCTTTGGTGATGAGTCCGTATGGGACCGGACAGTTATTGCAGGATGTACTGAAGACATAAGAATTACACCAATTGCTCCATCCGGAATAACAATGGCTTTTTACGCGATATTCATACGATGTACAAGGCTGAAGTTCATTGACATTGACCCATGTGCCGTAGACCGGACATCCGTACAGATCATACCATGATCCTCCGGCATAGCGCCATTGTATCCAATAGTAATCCGCGCCATAGCAGCCGGCCCATTTCCAGGTCGCACTATATTCTGTGATATTATAACATGACAACCATTCAGGATAATTGCAATGATAGCCGCTTGTAGAAAAGTAAACAGGGTAACACCAGTCACTGTAATAATTATAACCGCAATTGGCTCTGCAACGCCATTCATAATTGGTGGAAGGATCCAGATTATTGCAGGTGTACCAATTCTGGTAGCACATTCCGGGGATGTCATGCCAGGTGCCATTGGCATATCGCCACTGGATATAATAGCCGTTGGCGCCATTGCAGTTTTCCCATTGCCACGTGGCTGATGTCTCCGTTATATTATACGTGTAGGTCCAATTCGGAGGATAACAGGGATAATCCGCGGTAAGATTTAATAAGCCGTCTTCTGAGGTAATCAGATTAGTGGCTTCAGTTCCGGATAGGCCTTCCGGATTAGCTTTCATTTCACTGGTGAAGAGTGTGAAGATGGCGATTAAAACGAAAATGAAGGTGGGGAAGGTTGGTTTCATAAACAGGGGGTTTTAGGTTTGACACAAATTAGTAAAAAATAAATGAAGAAACAAAGAGATGAAAATGACATTCTGATCGGTATGGCTGATCAAGGATAGGAAAGTTATTACTTTCTGTCGGAAGGGAAATCGACAGGTTTTTTTACCCCTTCAAATTTCCTTGCTTCGCATAGAAAATTCTCTCCCCTGTGTGCTGCGCAACCCCGGGGTAAAAACCAACTATCAGCTTTCAGAATGGAAGAATATCCTCTTCTTCAAATCTAGAGTCAGATAAGAATGGCTCATTATTTTCAAAGTCTGATTCCCATTTCTCTTTTGTTCCCTTAAGTTTGTGAAGGACATGATCATTAATATTTATTTTTTCTTTTGATTCCATACTCCTGCTTAATTATTCCAATCAAGTCATAATGATTACATCAATTTGCAAGGTACTAAGCTTTCAATTCATTCATTTATTTCGATCTTTCCATACCTCCCCTCCACCACTCCCCTATACTCCCCTTTCATCTCCTCCGACAAAAAACTTCGCTCGATCCACTCCATCGCTTTCGTTTTATTTTTCTCCATCCGCTTAAACGCACCTTTTATCTGCCTATCCGTAAGTCCCATTCCTTGCGCTAATTGTACAAAATGCTCCCTTTTCAATTTCTTTTTCTTGCCTACAAGGGTTAATGCAAGTTCCTCTTCATCATCAGGATTTAATATAGATACATTGAGAAGATCATATGCCGGTGCCAGGACCCATTCTCTATTCCGTTTGATCATGGAGAAATTCTTCAGGTGCATATCATTGTTGCCTGTGAGAAAGGAGAATAATGCCAGTTCAAAATAAAAGATCTTATCTAGTTGGGTATTGTCCGAATAATTGTCTATTGCTTTTCCCACTTTCTCCATGGAACTTTTGTATTTATCATATGCATCCGTGATCTGGAACATATCGATCATATGGATTTTTTCTCCTCTTTCGGTCCGGTCTATTCGTTTCGTGATATAAGAGAGTTCTCCGGATGCCAGTCGGATCAATGATGATGGTACTACCTGAATCCCGAATGCTTCTGCGATGCGCATAGTCACATGTTCGTTTGCAGGCATTTCAGGAAAGCGATCAGATGGGGGTTTTAAAATATACTGCCCTCCTAATGCTCCTACAACAGTTAGTCGCGCATCAGATTTCTCCTTCGTTGCTTTCACCAATGTCATGGATAATTTCGCCTGAACACCCGGAACAGCGACACTTCGCTCAACCACTTGCTTCGCCAATTCATCCATCTGATCTAGTGAATATTCAATGACCGGAGGTGTCGCCGTTCCAAAGAATTCCTTTGAACATTTCTCATGAAATTCATGAGCGTCGTCCAGAGGTTCATAACAATACAGGCATTTATTCTCCATCTTCTGCAAGTATTGGTTTGACACTTACAGCACCTATGCAATTCTGACAACAAGCCAACAATAATCCCATTCGATCATTACGGTTGATCTTCCAGTTTTCGGAGGCGATATCCAGCAGCCAACCCTCCGGGATCAGCCCCTCAAAAAATGAAAACAATCGCTTATCCACATAGGGCTTATCTGTCACCGGCATAGTGAAAGTGATGAAATCATCAGGGTGTTCTATTACGTATTGTTCATCATAGTGAAAAACATATTCACCCGCATCGGTCTCGGTAATGATTCCGGCCATATCATCTTTATAGAATACCTTTCCCTGTCTCATTTAGATACGTCTTTGCTATTGACCGGAGCCAATTCATGTCCAAACATGGCCAGCACCAGGTTAACTTTGTCCAGACTCAGATTTGTTTTTCCCTGTTCTATTTTTCGCACCACAGTGAGTGCCACGCCGACACGCTCAGCGAACTCTTCCTGAGTCAGATTGGCATCCTTCCGGCGCTCTTTAACAAAGTCTGATAACCGTTTCATTATATGCTTATAGATATATTCTAAAGCAAAATTAGTAAATTATATGTAATTAAATATAATTTATTATCAAATAAATTTTTTATACCTAAATGCATATAATACTAAAATTTGGTCAACCCATCGAAAATCTTTAAACCAGTGTGGCATTGCTGATGATTTAACTGGAAAACAACAATACGTTGTATCCTATAATTTTCGGACTTCTGTCCTAAAATATCCTGTAAGCTCAATTCGTAATCTTACTTCTTTGCCATCTTCCACTTCGTAAAAATCACTACTGATCAAATCCACCAGTCCGTAATAAGCTTCACCATGTTTAAATGTTGGCTATGAGGGCAAAATCAATTAAGAAGAAACACAGGGAAGTGATAAGCCTTTCGACAGCGTATCTTCCTTGTTCAAAATATATCTGAAAACGTTGTACGATAGGACTTAAATCAGGGTGATGCGACCTGATAAATATTTCTAATTATACGACATAACACAATGAAATTCGACGATATAATACCTGTCATGAATTCCGTCAGTTCCACCTACGGGGGTAACTGTAAGTAATAAACTCGCCGGATTGTAAGGAATATTTGCCCAAAACTGATAATCCACAAAGCCTTCTTCACTAAAACCTTTTCTCGCTATATCATTATTCATTTCGGTAGGAATGCTGCAATCACTCTTACTTTTATTGATCGCCTTCTTTGCCTCATCAAAATAGTCTAATGCAGCGTCAGCATTGTCAAATGGAGTGGACTCAGCGATTAATTCCACATATTTTTCTATCCCCAGTTCACTCAATTTTATCTCATCCGTCATTCTTGTATAAACACCTGTCTTCGGAAATCCGGGCACTGTTTTCATATAGCGATAAATATCATCTTTGTTTTCGATGGGGTCTCCCACTACATTTACATATTTGGCATTTGCTTCGCACATAATTTCGGACATGCGCTGTATAAAGTCGTCAGTCGGGAATACCAGTGTGTGAAAACCAGGGGTTTTATCCTTTTCATAATATTCCAATTTCCTGAACTGCCATTTTTCTTTAGCCTCGACATACACTCCTATTTTATTTCCCATAAAAGGATGAGCGGGGATATTGACGTTCAATATCTTCCAACGACCATTTTCACTGATGATATCAAATGTATGATCTGAAAACATGGATCCTTCAGTGGCGTCCGGTTTGTAGGCAAGTTGTTGCGGCAGTCCGTTGGTCCATTTAGTGATTTTCAATACACCTTTGTTACTCAGAGAAACACTATACCCGTTTTTTTCATCTGAAGCTCCAAAGAAGACACCGCAATTCCGGAATCCGGGTCCGAATTCTCCGATGACATATTTCGAATCATAATCATCCATCCATTCACTTTTGATCGTCATCGAGATGTGAAAATCTTTGTCCGGATGGGAGGCGATGGTCTGCAGAGAAATAAAGTTTTCCTTGGATGTATTATCTATAAAGTACCCTGTCTCTTTGGAGATGGATATTTTTTTACCATTCACGATCCAGTTATTGTGATTATCTGAAAAATCATCAGAAAATAATGCATCCCCCTGCGCTGCCAGTACCGCACAAAAATGAACGATCAGGAGGGTCAGAAAATAAGTGGAAAATAGAGATACGAATCTTTTTTTCATGATGAATTGTATAAGTTATTATAGTTCAATTCCTTTAGAGGTCTAAAGTAATATTTATTCGTTTTATTCAAAACCTTGTTTAGGAATTCGTCTACAACCCAATTTTGAAGTGCAAAAAGTCATGATTTCGCCCAGGGCTTGTCAACAAATGAAACTTAATGTTTTAAATTTGACCTACAAAACCCAAATCTTATGTCAGGTACAGTAACATTACATAGAGTGATCAAAGCCACTCCCGAAAAGGTTTATCGCGCTTTTACAGAAGCAACTGCGATGGCGTCCTGGATTCCACCTTATGGATTTTTATGTACTGTCCACAGTATGGAAGTGAAAGTCGGGGGTAAATACAAGATGTCCTTTACGAATTTTTCTACAGGTCATGGTCACTCCTTCGGAGGAGAATACCTGGAGATCAAACCCAATGAATTTATCAAATACACTGACAAATTTGATGACCCTAATCTGCCGGGAGATATGTTTACTTCAGTCTGGTTGAAAAAGGTTATCGGCGGCACTGACCTTAAAGTCATACAGGAAGGTATTCCCGATATGATACCTGTTGAGATGTGTTATCTCGGTTGGCAGGATTCTCTTGATAAATTGATGAGGTTGGTGGAGCCGGTCATTCCGGATAATTAAAAAGATAAAGACTTATCCCATTTCATTTTTTGATTCGCCGGATTTTCAATCACATATTTAGTAACGGGTTTTTGAAACTTCCATTAACTTGCCATATGGAGAGGTTGAAGAAATTTGCGTTGTGCATTATATTTTAATTCTAATAATGGTCTAATTTTCAGAACATGAAAAAAACATTTTTAATCATCATTGTAATTGTGACATCCTTCATTTCCGGTTTTGCATTCAAGTCAATCATGACAACTCATGAAACTAAAGAAATGAAAAGGGCCACCAGCATAGGTGGTATCTTCTTCAAATGCAAAGACCCTAAGATGGTGCGGGAATGGTATCAGACTCACCTGGGTCTGAATACGAACAAATACGGGGCTGTTTTTGAATGGTATCAGGGTGCAGACAGTACAAAAAAAGGTTTTACACAATGGAGCCCTTTTAAAGAAACGACAACCTATTTCGCACCCTCTACAAAAGATTTTATGATCAACTACCGGGTCGAAAATCTGACTGAACTTGTTGATCAATTAAAACAGGAAGGTGTTACTGTCACAGATACGATTGAGACAGCCGATTATGGCAAATTTGTCCATATCATGGA
>JBATMM010000540.1:0-2277 GCA_049289835.1 Saprospiraceae bacterium
CCATATCACCTGATTCATTTTCAGAACCTGCAACGCCCAGGATATTGACCAGTCCGGCTTTATTGACTTCCCTGTTGATAATTTTGGCAGCGACACCGATATCACGCAGCAGATTAGTCAGTTCTCCGGTAGAACTTGTATACTCTTTTTGCCTTTTTAGAATAAATTCGTCAAGAGTGACGATCCTGTTTCGGTTTGATAAATTATCCATGTTGGTTTTATTTGGCCCGCATTTACGAGGGAAATTTATATTTTCTCAAATCCCCCTTTAGGGGGCAGGGGGCAGAGATTAGTACCCGCCATAATATCTTCTCAAAAACCACTCCAGAGACAGAGCAGCCAACAAAATAATACAAAGCCACTTAAGATGAATCAGCGGACGGGTCTGCGTGCTGCTATACAAGATAGGCTTGATGTGTTCATCTCTCAGGATCATGTCTCCCAATTGTGATATCTGGCTGGCATACACTAAACTTCCTCCATGCATGGCCGCCAGTTGCCTGAGTAAACCATGATCAGCAGTCGTCTCAAGTGTTTCCAATTGAATCGGTTGAACAACAAATTTGCCATCATGTGTCTGTTTGACACCATTGACTTCAGTCGAAGCAGTCCATGTATAATTGCCTTCGGGAAACCGGCCGATCTCCAATGCGTATGACTGACCGGACGTAATAAATGTGTAGTCGAATTCTTCGCCCGCTTTATTTTTTATCCTTATTGAAACCTCAGGCGTATTGATCAATTCATAGCTGTCATTATATAATTCAGCCTGAAAAGAAATGTCCTCAAGCTCCGTAAACAATCTCTTAGAAGAAGTCACTTTGAATTTACGTTTATCTGATTTAGTTGAGGTGTATTGGCATATCTGATTCAATACTTCATATGTGATATCTTTTGATCCGTTTTGTAACTCATCAAATAATTGCCATTTCCAGATTCCTTCTCCTGCAATAACACAAGTTCGTTTATCATTTGCTTCACCCATGACGATCAACGGATACTGGGTATCAACACTCCCTATCTTCTGGTAAGACATAACCTGGGCAGATGGCGCAGCCGTATATTCCCCATATGGAGAAAGTAATGGACTGAAAGCAGGTAGCTTCGCTCTGATATCATCCGTTAGGTTGAAAAGATTGAATGACGGATTCAATACCATAGTGACATCATTTGGTGTTCGATTACCTCCGGCTAAAATATTCAGAAATGGTTGAGCCTGGTTCAGGGCGTTAAGGTCAGTCTGATAACCTGCAACAAAAATCCTCGGGGTTCCTTTTTTCCCAAGCTCATTTAATATGCTTTGGATCGGATTTTTGACAGAAGGCAATTGATGTAGAATGACTAGATCATATTTTTTCAATTGATCCATTGTCATGTCAGAAGCCATACGAATGTCCACTTCATAGTTACGCTGACTTAATAATGCAGATCTCCACACCGCCAGATCGGGATGAGGACTATTGGCCAGGAGTAATACATTGAGACGTCCATCAATAACTTCTACAAAGAAATCTCTCACATTATTGACATACGTCACTTCATTCTTTACCTGGGCTACCTGAATTCTATATCGCAGCACCCCACTTTGCTTAGCTTCAATAATGATGTTCCTGGTCGTAAACCAAGGGTCGGCGTCAATCGTGATCGGTATTTTCTCAATCAACACATCATTGTTATCCTGGATTTGCTTTATTTCAAGACTGGTAGTTGCTCCTTTTAGTCGAACTGCAGAAAGATCTACCTGCAGTGGAAATTTATCTCCCAGGTAAACAATGCTGTTATGATAAACATCCTTGATCTGTAAATCCGTTTTCCGAATCGTATCACCAAGAGCAATAGTATACAATGGGGCTTTTTGGGTAAGTGGAATATAGAGCGGACTTTTACCCCGATTGATAGCGCCATCCGAAGCTATTATGATGGCACCGACATTTTGACCTCTATATTGTTCATCGACATATGTCATAAACTCGCCAAGATCACTCGCCTGATCAGTCATCTTCCAGGGCATCCCGGCTTCAATCTCTTTAACTTCCTGACCGAAACCGATACGATGAACCTCATATTTCTTCGAGAGATTATTGTACAGATCATCCAGGGACTTCATATAAGTGGTCGAATCCGTCTTTGAAAGTCCTGCTCTGATACTGGCCGATTGATCCTGTGCCAGGATAATCACCGGGGGTTCTGTCCGGTTTTGAAGCAGTTTTAATAACGGAGCCAACAACAAACTACTCAGAACAGTAACAACCAAGCCTCTGAGAATAGCCATTAGAT
>JBATMM010000541.1:0-5153 GCA_049289835.1 Saprospiraceae bacterium
TGTAATGATGAGGCATTACGCGCTGTTCGATTACTTGACCAGACCGGATTTGAACCTGCAGAAATTAAAGGAAAAGCGGTGACCGTAAAATATGATATCCCCATCACCTTTCTTCCAAAATAATTAAATCTGAAAATGAAGCAAGGTCAATCAGCTTGGATTTAATTTTGCTTGATTGTTTTTTCTTTTAAGGATCAGTGCGCTTAGGAGAGATATGATCAGGCCAACAGGAAGAATCTCCATCAATGTCATTCCGGCCATAATCACAGGGTTTTTGTACAATTCAAAATTTTTCTCGAGACCTATTGATTTAGAAGCGATTTGTTCCTCGGTCATTCCGGATGCGGCCCATTGTTCCTTCATGTGTTTAATATATTGAGCCGGGAATGTCTGGGCTAAATCGGAGGTATTGTAATAAATCATCCACCCGATCACGTACATCGCTGAGGCCACAAGGGCAATAAGGAAACCAACTTTAAAAGCCTGCCCAAAAGAAATTTTCCCGCCAAGATGTCTTTCTCTGAATTGTCTGATCCCAAAAAAGATCATAGAAAGAGCCACAATCATAGTTGTATAGCCAAGTATCTCTCCACCCGAAAAGTTCATCTCGCCATTATCACCCATCATAAATTTTTGTGTGATCAGGCCAAGTGTCAAAATGATGAGTCCGGAGATTACCCCAAATGTTAAAACTGTCTTTTGCATGTTGTTTTGTTTTTTTTGTTAAATGATGGCCCAAAGAACTGATACAGTAGTAGATATCACCTCATCCGATAGTATGATTTGCCGGATTTCATACTTTTAGAGGAGGCAAGAGACCCGTTTTCTGGCCTAACATCACCGCTTGAGTTCTCCTTCGCACATCCATTTTGGAAAAAATATTCGAGGCATGAGTTTTAACAGTAGTTATAGAAAGAAAAAGCTGGTCGGCGATTTCCTGATAAGAATATCCTTGGGCTATTAAGACCAATACTTCATATTCCCGGGGACTAAGTCCAAATTTGTTTTCGATAGCAAAGCCATTCAGGTCGGAGACATCAATATTTTCATTTAATTCCTCCGTTTCTGAATTAATTTTTGGCCTTGTCAGATTCCAGCCTATCCATCCTCCGAGGACAGTACAAAACAGACCGACAATACCTATATATGCTTCTAAAGCCAGATCTTTTGCAAAAAAACTATACTCTGCCCATTTCAGCAGAGCCAATAAAACGGCCATGCAAAAACCAAATAGAAGCACTGTCTTTGTCATCATGCAAATATAGAAAGCTTGCGTAGTATCTGAATTCAAATTACTCGCGCGTGGTTTAATGCAGATTTTTGTTTGACTGAATTCATTTACCTTGTAATGAAAATTAAAGATCAAAAAATGAAAAAACGTTTACTTGTTCAATTTCAGATTTTTATATTCCTCTTGTTGGCCCTCACCATGTGTAATTATTCTTGCTCGGGTAAGAAGCAACTGATGTCAACGAAAGAATTAAATGACACACCCACAGCTTCAGATGGAGTCAATAATCAAAAAGTAATTTTTCCATATTACATTTACAAAGATGGCTCTTATATTGAGACAGACCTGGACAAAAAACCCGAAATCATCGGTGGGCCGGCAGCTCTTTTTCGTGATATTCGTTATCCCGCATTTGCTCGTGAACATGGAATCCAGGGAACAGTTCGTATCACTGTTACAATTAATGAATTCGGTCAGCTTGAAGACGCCTTTATCAATTCCCATGTCGGCGGAGGTTGTGACGAAGAAGGATTAAGAGTTGTAAAGCAAAGTGGCTTTACACCTGCTGAAATAAACGGAAAGCCGGTAAAAGTCAAATATGATATTCCCCTTAGTTTCATTTTACAGTAAGAAGTGACTACTCATGTTTTAAGCATTATTGTTCGCCATTCACTCCCCCTCATCACATTTGGGAATACGAATACTTCATAATTATAACCTCTTTGTTTGCCGCAAATTTCGCTGATTAACGCAAATTAAAGCTTTACTCACTACTCACTACTTACTACTCACATCTCACGACTCACCGGCACAGGATGCTTATGCTCATCAATCGCCACAAACGTAAATACCCCTGTGATTGCTTTCTCCCGATGTTCAGAATACATTTCTTCAATAAATACATCCACTCTTACCTTTAAACTTGTATTTCCTACATGAATGACTGTACCGACTAATTCAACAATTGTTCCTGCAGGAATAGGTTTTGTAAAATCAATCCGGTCACTACTCACAGTCACCATTCTCTGCCGGCTAAAACGTGTAGATGTAATGAAAGCAACCTCATCCATCAGATGCATCGCCGTTCCTCCGAATAATGTATCATAGTGATTCGTCGTATTCGGGAATACAGCCTTAAATATCCTTGATTCCGATGACTTAATTCTTTCTTCCAGATTCATGATTATAGATTTACTTCGAATTATATTTACAATAGTAAAGTATTAATTTGTCCTTTGTTCCAAAAAAAATGTATTCGTTATTCATCAATCGTAAATCGTCAATTCTTATGCCTTACATCAATTTCAACTCTATTCCTCATTCCCACATCTGGGACGGTGTCCACGGTGCCATAGCACATTCAGATCAACTTACTTTTGCACACATTATTCTTGAAGAAGGTGCCATCGTGGGTGAGCATCATCACATTCATGAACAATGGACGCACGTCCTTGAAGGCCAACTCGAATTCAATCTTGGAGGAGATATTCAGGTGATGACACCGGGAATAACGGCTCACATACCTTCTGACATGCCACATAGTGCTAAAGCATTGACGCGTGTCAAAGTGATCGATTGCTTCATGCCCGTCCGCCAAGATTTCAAAATCCTGGGACCTTGGAATGAACATAATTGATCGTTTTAATATCAAATTGCCATTATTAAATAATATCTAAAATTTTGATAAAGTCCCCTTCAGGGGATTTAGGGGCAAATGGGCAAACATCTCACCGACTTCTTCAAAAATTCTTCTGCCAGAACCGTTGGAATTATTTTCGCATTGAGCGGATTGAGTTTCGGAACCTGGGCTTCTTTCATTCCTTTTGTAAAAGATAATTTCCACCTCAATTCTGCAGAGTTAGGATTGTTATTGCTTGGTCTTCCTATGGGAAATTTTATTGCCAATCCATTGACAGTTTTTTTGATTAGAAAGTGGGGTGCAGTTCGCATCGCACTTTTTGCAGGAGCCATGACATCCCTGTTTTTTGCTTTGCCTGTGATGGTGCCATCGATCATATTTGCATCACTTGGTCTTGTTCTCGCAGGAGCTGCTTTCGGCTGCAGCAATGTAGCTATGAATACGTGCGCTTCTATACTTGAAGATCAAAGCCCCTCCAGGATAATGTCTTCATGTCATGGGATGTGGAGTATTGGAGCTATGTGCGGCTCATTATTTTCAGGTTTTGGTGTGATGTCATTGCTTAGATATTCAGGTAAGGGGATCGCGCCACAATCTTTATACGTCATTATTGTCGCCATTATCATTGTTGTGATCATATGGTTGATCAGACATGAGCTGGATAGTATAAAAGAGATCCACCAACAACCTGCAGAACATCCTAAAATGAACTGGCGATCATTTCGTCCGACCAGGACACTTTGGATGCTCATCTCTATTTGTCTGTGTACTTATCTGACTGAAGGAACAATCGCGGATTGGTCAGCAGTTTTTATGAAAGAAATCACATTTGCTCCCGAGACAATAGCAGGGTGGGGGTTTGCTGTTTATGCATTTTTTATGGCAGCAGGTCGATTCATGGGTGATGAACTGATAGCACGTTTTGGTGCGATGCGCGTTTTGAGAGTTGGAGGCCTCCTGGCTTTCATTGGGCTGGTGATTGTCATTGCTTCTCACTCTCCATGGTTTGCTTTACCTGGATTCATGTTGATCGGAATGGGTATATCTCTTGCTTCTCCTATCCTTTATGGTTCTGCTGCAAAAGTACCCGACATGGCACCTGGAGTCGGACTGGCTACACTCAACACATTCGCCATGGCATCATTTCTTGGAGGGCCTGTACTTATTGGCTTCATAGCTAAAATTGCTGATCTTCGCATCGCATTTATGATTGTCGTTTTTGCATCCATCATTTGGATCTTTCAGACGACAAGAGTGATTCGTTCCGCTTAAACTTTCAATCATGAAAAATCAGAATTAATCATAATGATCTGCGTTGTCTTTTTCGAAAGAAGTAAGTAATCATTAGATCACTTGATCTCCAAATCACCCGATCACCCGATCACCCGATCAGGAAAAGGATAGCTTTGGCCACATCCTCCACAAAACAAAACTGGATATCAATCCAATACCAAATGAGATAAGTGTATGCATTCCTTCCCCATAGATCCAATATCCAATTCCAAACAAATAACCATAGATCATCAGACATCCAATGAGCATCGCACCTATTTCCAACCCAACACCTGATCTGTCATCATTATTATTTTCAATCAGACCCGTTTTCCTCAACCATGATCTCCATCCCACATTATGTGGCCTGACTTGCAAATAGAATTTTTTCAACACAAGATCCGATTCAGGTTTTGTCAACAATGTTATGGTTACCCATCCGATAGTTGTAATCAATACACCTGCTATTAATTTTTCATAAGCGACCATTCCTCCTTTGTAGAAAACTTCAAAATAAACGGCGACAAGAAAACTGATGGCCATCCCACCGATTTCAGACCATGCATTTATTCTGTACCAAAACCATCTGAGTATGAAGATCAATCCGGTACCTGCACCAATCTGGAGAAGAATATTAAATGATTGCAATGCACTCTTCAATTGTGTCGCCACAAGCGAAGCTAAAATCATGAGACCAAGGGTAGTGAACCTGGCTATGTTGATCATTTTTTTCTCGCTGGCTGTAGGATTAATAAACCGTCCATAAAAATCATTGATGATATAAGATGATCCCCAATTGAGATGTGTGGATATCGTCGACATGAATGCAGCAATAAGGGCAGCAACTACCAAACCCAACAATCCGGTAGGCAAAAATGAAATCATCGCAGGAAAAGCAAGATCATCTTTGATAATCGATGGATCCACATTTGGAAATTGCAAAGCAATGTCTGAAGTATGTGGAA
Source organism: Saprospiraceae bacterium (assembly GCA_049289835.1). Classification (GTDB taxonomy): domain Bacteria; phylum Bacteroidota; class Bacteroidia; order Chitinophagales; family Saprospiraceae; genus Opimibacter. Next base: position 5,108 of record JBATMM010000541.1, read on the forward strand.
ATACGATCATCGAACAGAGCGCAATGATGATCCACGGCCATGGACG
>JBATMM010000542.1:0-1781 GCA_049289835.1 Saprospiraceae bacterium
GACATAATCTTGAAAAATTGGTGGCTTGTGACATTATCGTCAAGAGTCCGGGTATTGCAAATGACAGTTCTGTATTGCAGGCTTTACACAATGCAGGCAAACATGTCATCGGAGAAATCGAATGGGCTTTTCTAAATCAAAAAGGAAAGATCATCGGTATTACCGGAAGCAATGGTAAGACAACAACGACAGGATTGTGTCATCATTTTCTGATTTCTGCAGGAATTAACGCTGCCAAAGTCGGAAATGTGGGTGAAGGATTTTGTCATTTCCTGGCGGAGGGTGATGCGGATTGGTATGTATGCGAGCTGAGTAGTTTTCAACTGGAGGATGTAGAAACCTTCAGACCTGAAGTGGCTATTCTGCTCAACATTACACCTGATCATCTTGACCGTTACGAATACAGTCTTGATAAATACGCGGACGCGAAAATGAAGATTGTACAGGCAATGACTGAAAATGATACGCTTATATATAATGCAATGGATCCGGTGACGGTACTAAAAGTAGTATCGCATCAGAGTGAAGCCAGAATGTGGACCATACGGGAGACGGATATGATCGGTGATGATAAAGTCTTTGTCAAAGATGATCTCCTCCTTGACTTATCACGTTCCAGATTGATGGGAAAACATAACCAGGTCAATGTGATCGCTGCTGCAAGAGCTGCATTACTGGCAGGTTGTCCACCGGAAAGTCTGCAAGCCTCATTGGAATCATTTGTCAATGAAGCGCACCGGATGGAATATGTCAATGAGAAAAACGGAGTGCGCTATATCAATGACAGTAAAGCGACGAATGTAGATGCGGTCTATTATGCACTCGAAGCGATGAAGACACCGGTGATATGGATTGCGGGTGGACAGGATAAAGGAAACGATTACCAGGCGATCACGGACCTGGTGCAAAATAAAGTCAGGGCATTGATTTGTCTTGGCCTGGATAATAAAAAACTATATGAATCTTTTTCGACAAAGGTCAATCAAATATCAGAAACTACAACGGTGCGCGAAGCAGTCCGTCGAGCTGCTTCGCTCGCATCACCCGGAGACACTGTGTTATTGTCTCCCGCATGCGCAAGTTTTGATCTCTTCAAAAATTACATGGACAGAGGAGATCAATTTAAGAGGGAAGTGAATGAATTATGAATAGGAAATGAGAAAGGAAATCGTGAATAATGAATTCTGAATTTGGAATAATGAAGGGAATTGATAAATAATGAATGAAAAATATATAACAACAACTCCCCCTTTATCAGGGGGCTGGGGGGTAAAAGGAATAATCAGCGTAATCAGTGTAATCAGCGGTGTATAGAGCAGTAGCCATAGCGAAAAATTTAAAAGGTGACAAAGGGATCTGGGTCATCGTGGCTTTGCTATGTCTTGCATCAGTGCTTGCAGTCTATAGCTCGACAGGAACGATTGCATTTAAGTATAATGGTGGACATGCAGAAATCCATCTTATCAAACATATGGTCATTGCCATGGTAGGGATTTTCCTCTGCTATGTTTGTTACAACACCCATTACACTGTTTATTCAAAACTGGCACCTATTCTATTGGTGATCTCCATTCCATTGTTATTGTATACGATGTTGTTTGGACCTGAGATTAATGATGCCCGGAGATGGATTTCAATCCCGGGCATTGGATTAAGTTTTCAGACATCAGACATAGCGGCTATTGCATTGATCATGTATATCGCACGATCGATATCGATGAAGCAGGATGTCATTAAAGATTTTAAAAGTGCATTTCTTCCGTTGATGTTGCCCATCATCG
>JBATMM010000543.1:0-11256 GCA_049289835.1 Saprospiraceae bacterium
CGCCCAGACTTTTTGAACCTGAACAGTACGAGGGCTTTCACAATTTAGCTATACATGTGCAACCGCCCGTACGTTTTGGAACCGCCCAGACTTTTTGAACCTGCTTTCCGCACATTTTTCAAAAATCCAATCCATTAGGAATAGCATCAGAAAAATTCAAGACCAATCTCCAAATAAATTTCTAACGCTTCCTTTTCTTTTCACTTATCCGGGCGGTTGCAAAACGCCCCGACAAGTGAAAAGAAAAAGAACGTCTTTCTGAATTATGCAAAACGTAGGGGCGTTTTGCAACCGCCCCTACGTTTTGCAGGAGCAAAAAATAAATTTGCGCAGTCAGATGATTGCACTATATTTGCAGTCGAGTAACTGCATAAAATGGAAGCACGTAGAGATATTTTTCAGGCAATCGCAGATCCGACACGCAGAGCAATTTTAGGCTTGTTGGCATTTCAGGCAATGACCCCCGGGGCAATTGCCGAAAATTTTGATTCTTCAAGACAAACTATTTCAAAGCATATTCAGATTTTGACTGAATGCCAACTTGTAAAACAAGAGCAAAGGGGGCGTGAAATATACTATCACTTTAATCCGCTGAAAATGAAAGAAGTCTCAGATTGGGTTAGTCAATACCAACATTTTTGGGATAAGAAATTTGACTCCCTGGAAAGTTATCTGGCAAAGATTCAAAAAAAGAAGAAATAAAAAATGGAAAAATATAATACATTCCGACAGGAAGAGAACATCATTATACATACAAGAATGCTTGATGCTCCAAGAGATTTAGTTTGGGAAGTATGGACTACCCCGGAACATATAAAAGAATGGTGGGGACCAAACGGTTTTTCACTAACAACTAAATCAATGAATGTAGCATCGGGTAAAATCTGGGATTTTATTATGCACGGTATGGGACGGGATTGGGATAACAAAATTGAGTATGTAGAAGTGAAAAAGCCTTCCCTGTTGACCTACAAACATTCCGGTGAAAAAAGTGATGACTATAACTTTACAGTTTCCATTTCCTTTGAAGAGGTAGAAGGAAAAACATTATTGACCATGAAGTCAGTATTTAAGTCAAAAGCAATTATTGAAGAATTAAATAGAAAGGTAAATGCCATTGAAGGTGGCAAACAGACTTTAAATCGACTTGAAAATTATCTTACATTATTAGTGAGTAACAAGTCATAAGCAACTATAAAAACTACACTTATATGAGAAAAGTAATTTCATTTATGCACATATCTCTTGACGGTTTTGTAGCAGGACCGAACGGAGAAATGGATTGGATTAAAGTTGATCAGGAAATTTTTGATTATGTTGGTAAGCGGATAAGCGAAGGCGACACTGCATTATATGGCCGGGTTACTTATCAGATGATGGAAAATTACTGGCCTACCGCAGGAGACAAGCCGACAGCGACCAGGCACGAGATTGAACATTCTAAATGGTATCACAATGTTCACAAAGTTGTATTATCAAAAACAATGAAAGACACGGGTTTGACGAACACAAAATTTATTAGCGACAACCTTGTGGATAGCATAAATGCAATAAAACAACAGGCAGGCCCGGACATCTTGCTTTTTGGTAGCCCGACAGCAACACATTCACTTATTCAATTGAACTTAATTGACGGCTACTGGCTATTTGTTAATCCAATCATTCTTGGACAAGGCATTCCATTGTTTGTAGACATCAAAGACAAAATAAATCTAAACCTAGTGACTACCCGGCAATTTACTTGCGGGGTAACTGAACTGAATTACACAGTGGACAGACGATAACAACGTATCGATAACAAGGGGTTTGCGATAACAAATATTAGACAATTTGCAATAATAGTATTTTATCTAACTAGTTATTACATAGGAAACGCTCAAACAGGAGAGATTAGAGGAATAATAGTTGATTCAATTATAACTAACCGGATTATTTATGCACCTGTTTGGCTGGGCAAGGAAGAGCGAATTAGGATACTACGAGTATTGGGCGTTCTAACCACTCATGGAAATACTGATAAATCATTATATGCGCTTACCTTTATTCTACTTACGTTTGAGGGCGAAATAATAATACATTGTTCACTTACATAAATTACAAAATCATGAAAACCATTTCGTTATTCTTCTGTGCGGCATTCTTGATGTCAGGTTTGTTATTTCAAAGCTGCGCTCCGGTATTTTCTGAGCTTCAAAGTGCTCGCCTGGCGGGCAAAAACCGTGTTGAACTTACGCCTTCCTATAGCACGGTTTCTTCCAGTGCGGATGGAGAGACAGATGGCCTTCAAAATGAATTAGGCTTACATGCAGCTTATGGGGTCACTCCAAAAATGGATTTCCGGGTGAGGTATCACTATGCCTGGGCCAAGGGTGATGACTTTAACAATGGGATTAGTCTCATTGGTTTCGGCCCGAAATTCAGCTTGATGGAAAACAAGATCGCCCTTTCCCTCCCATTTGGTACGGCTTTCGGAGACGGCATTACGGATGCATGGGAATTTCAACCCTCCATGCTCTTTACACTCCCGGCAGTGGAAAACAAATTTGACATCACACTCGCCCCGAAATACATCTTTACTTTCTGCGATGAATGTGATGACTTCTTTGCGGTCAATTTAGGCCTCGCGATCAGCAGCGATCTTTCTTCCTGGGCGATCCGTCCGGAATATGGACGCCTTTACGACTTCGGAGAAAAAGGGCATGTGGGACAATTTAGTATCGGGTTGTCAAAGACGTTTGGGAAGTAATATCCAGGCAACTCCTTCGAATCCGTCATCTGTCAGAAGTAAACATTTAGAAACCGGTAATTGTAGGTTTTCTGGACAAAACACAGCCCAGGCGATCTGCAACCATGTATCCGCTATTTAAAGCAGTTCTTCCAGCAGACAGCCAAAAGTAATATGTATTTCCTTTCTTTTGTTTTATTTCATAAATCAAAATTTTTATCATCATCAGGTTGTTGTTAAGAAATGTAATAAGTACGTCGAAGTATTTCAATAATCATCTCCGAAAGATTTCATGATCTTTCTTTTCTCTTGTCCGGGCGGTTGCAAAACGCTCCGACAAGAAAAAAGAAAAGGAAATTCTTTCTAAATTGGGGCAAAACGTTGGGGCGTTTTGCAACCGCCCTCTTCGTTTTGCAACCGCCCAGACTTTTTGAAACTGAACCATATGAAGGCGTGGAAATTTTACTTAAGGACAAGCTTTCGCGGTCATGTATTATGATATAAGTCATTCCGGCAAATGAGTAATATCATCGGGTTGGCTGAAGTTAAGAATTAGCTTAACGGTCAGGATATAACGATCTAATAATCTCATTAACATGTTTTCTGATCCTCACCTCCGGAATCTGTTGCTGTCGTGAAGAGCAACCGGAAGATCATCCATGCATATGCCCTATACGATTGGCACGATTCTGCATATGTCCTCGCTCCTATTATGGCATTCGCTTATAGATATGAAGATGTTACCTGCAGCCCGGAGGAAAAATGGAAAGTTTAAAACGATGAATATGAAAAGAATAATTCTTGCATTTGCATGCGTTGTACTTTATAATGATTCCATCTTTTCACAGCAATATTCAATCACACACGAAGGAGAGATAAGTGGAGGCTGGATGTATGATCCCAGGTCAAATCAGTATGATTATACAGTGTTATTCCCGGGAACTGAATATGTCGCCGGCACGGCTGAAGATGAGATTGCACAGCTATTTATCAATTGGCAACTCTTTGGTGGAATTGTATTAAAAGCCGGAAATGGTACCCTGGAGAACTTCTATATAGAATATGTAAATGACAAGGCCTATAATGAATTTATGGCAAAAAATATTGAATACGTAAAGGAAAAAGGTGAATATTTAAAACAAATTGACTTTTACAAATCAAAATATCCTGATGGCATTCCAGATGATATGGTCGAGACTAAAATCAATGGAAACCGTGCCGTTTATTATAGCAAACAAGAGGCAGATGAAAGTGCTGAAACAACTACTAAAAGTTATAAATATTTTATTTTTCTAAATGACAATAACGGCGTTATTATTTCAGGTGGGCTGAAATATATCAAAGACAAAAGCACACTATCATTAGCGCAATATGAGCAGCTCATGGCTCAGCATATTCAGGAATTAAGATTTCAGGCGGAAGAAGTGCCTGGTACCTCCACGGAAAATAATGCTGAAACTATTCCTCCACCTGAAAGTGATTTACCCTGGACGATCATCATTGGTTCAATATCCGCGGTAGCAGTGGCAGCCATTTTAAGAAAGCTACTCAGGAAGCAAGGGACCAAAACGAATAACGAATCCAAAGAAGAACCTAAAGAGAAAGAAGTAGCTCACTATATATTGCAATTGAACAAAGATTCCATTCCATTAAAGCTTAACGAGCCGGGCCAATTGGACATCCAGGTTTGGAAGATTTCAAAAGAGGGTAAATTTAAAATCGATGCAGCCATTGAAATTCAAAATCCCGAAAAACATTTGCATATTCAATCTCAATATACCGGAGGGCGATTATTGGCAAATCTTACGTTAGAAAAAGCACCCACTACTCCTGTTTTCAATGTACTGGTTTTAGCCACCACTGAAGGAAAAAGTATTCAAAAAACGGTGGAGATAAAAATGGCCGGAAAAATGGAAATCGTTCTGGAAATGTTTCCCAATAACAAACGCGCCTTACGTCCCGATACTAAGCAGGTACTTACGTGCCATGCAAAAATTATAGATGCAGATGGGAAAGTGATGCCTGAAGAAACCAAAAAAATCAAATTCAAACCTAATAGTGATTGGATCGATTTGTCAACACCGGTGATGGATAGAGAAAGCATTGCTATAAACATTGGTGCATCAAGCCCAAATCAGGTTTCTCCTGCTACGGCTGTTCCAAAGCAGGTTTCGCTTTCTGTCATCATGGATGATGTCATGAAAAATGAGGAAGTGCTGCAAACGGATTTAACTATCGAGTTGTTGGATTGCAAATTGGAAACAGATATTTCTACCTGTTCGTTTCCGGTTTCTGATCAGCAAACCGAAATAAAATTTAAGGCCTTTATAGACAATTGCAATGCAGATGAACCCTGGATTTTTGAAGGGGAATATCGAAAGCATGACAAACCTGACGAAGCACTTTCTCAAATCAATATCGTCAAAAAGTCCGGCCAGGAAGTTGCTATTACGCTGACAGGGCCTATTATGAAGCCCGGACCTCATGAAACCAATTTGAGTAAAACGTTAGTTATTTCTGCGCACCAGGCGAATGAAAAACCCCTTGAACGGCACCTGTTGGTTATGGTGACTCAGGTAGGCCTTTTTATCAAAAATGGTGTGGATGCATCCAATCAGGTGACGTACATGGCCGATGGTCCATTTGAAAAAAACATTGAATTCGTATTGTATAAATACGATAAGAAAACAAATGAAATATTTGTAGATAAAGAAGGGCTTAAGCACCTGGAAATAAAATTGAAAAATGAAGAAAAAGACATTGTAAATTTTGCAAGCGTATTAAAAGTGAATTGTGCGTTTGATGATTTAGTCGGCAATATACCCTACGGTCGTTTTAAATTACAGAGTACGGAACAGGTTCCAGGGTTTGGAGATGTTTTTACGCTGGACTATTTAGTACAAGCGCCTTATGATCCGGATGAAAATCCTGAACAGTTTCAACAGGAGTTTCATTTGAAAGTGAAAACATATGGGATTGGAAGTGAATTCCCTGAGTGGGTAGAGGCCTATAACAAATGTAAAATCGTCATTAATGAATATGTGCCTGCAGGAGATCCACGAACCAGGCTTTCAGAACTTCTGGAATCCAGGAAATATACCCTTGGTGCAGAAGGTTTAAATGAGTTGCGAAAAAGGTTGTGGAAAGTGGCCTACAATCTCATTCTGGCTGAAGGTGATCAGGGTTATAAAAGCCAGGAAAGATGGGCAAATGGCATTACCACCACATTGGAATGGACAGAGTGGGCGGGAGATCTGGCCTTTAATGCCTTAGCCGCATACTACCTGAAAGGGATTGGCGCGGTGGGAGCCAGTTTGATTAAAGGTGCTATGATCGAAGCACTGAATTTTTATATCTATGAGAACAAACCCATTGATGAATTTATTGACAGGCAGTACGAGAAAATTATTCCATTTCTGGTCAATGTGGCAAAAGGCAGGTTGATCAGCGTAGAAAATATTGAACTGGTCGTAAGGAATAACAAGCCGCTGGCGATGGCCATCTTTATAAGTTGTGAATTTTTATACAATTTGTACCAGACAAAATCTGTGGTGGAAGCTGCGAAACTTACAGGTGGTCAGATTATGGATGAAATTATTATCCGGAAACTGACACTTCAATTGCATAAAAATCAATTGAAATACAATATTAAAATGGTCAGTGTAGCAGAATCATTGGAAGATGTTGTAAAGAGCGTTAAAACCAAGGATGGAGTGGATTATATAGAACTTAGTAAAGTTATGGAGATCATGCGTGATCCTGCCAAAGTCCGGACGATAAAAAATCATGCTCCTGAATGGTTGAAAAAAGTTTTCGATGATTCAAGAACTAAAATTTATCAAAAACATGATGCGGACCTGAAAAAATTCATTTCTGATAAGTATAATATTGATGAGAATGATGTCAAAATTGACGATTTCCGAACACCGGGTTCCGGAGATGGTTTCAATTTGAACACAGACAGGGATTATAGGGTGTTACGCAAAGTAAAAGCAAGTGATGGAAGTGAAATCTGGATTGAACTTCAAAGGCCCAATTGGATTGAACATTCATATGAAACCTTTGGAAAATTGACGGACAAGCCCTATGGAATTTCACCTAAGGAGTGGGCTGAAAAACATTTACAGCGTGCCACTGACCGTTTTGATGCAGAGGCAAGTAAAGATTATGCTGACCATTTATATGATTCAACTACAGGCAAGGTCATTAAGGATCAGCCAAATATCGTAAAGGTTAAGAAGGGTGACGGAACATTATACGATGCAGAGGGATTGGGGAAAATGTACCAAAATAAAGTCGTGAATGCCCTTGAACCCGGGACCCTGCCGGAAGCCTATGCGCAATCTAAAAAAGGTGTAGAAACTTTAAAAGAGGTTCATGAAAGCTACACAAAACAAAATCTCCCTGTACCGGAAATTCCGGAAAAGCTAAAAAAAGCAATGGAAATTATAGATAAGGCGCATACGGATGTCCAAGCTACCCCGGAAGCAGTCAATGAACTGAATAAACAATTGATTGATTTGAAGTATAATAATTTAGCTGATGTAGCCAAGGACCTTGCAGATGAGTTCAAAAAACTAAAGCAGTTTGACCAGCCATCCGACATATACAAAGTATCATAAACTTAAAAAATCAACCATGCAATATTGTACACAATGTGGAACGGTTATTTCTTCACAGGCTAAGTTTTGTCCGTCATGTGGATTGGAAATGTCTTTTAAATCCCCTGCTGTTAAGGAAAGAGAACAATTGCCTGAAGGGATGGAGAAGGGCGTTGTAAAAAGTTTGCAGGATAGATCGGAAGATATTTCAGAAAAACAAATTAAGGAGTCTGTTGATGATCTGGTGCCAAAGAAGAATGCCTTAGAAATGAATACGGATGACAAGCATCGGCAAACGGGGTATCCTCCACTTCCCGGTAAACATTTTTCTCAACCCAATGAGCAACGCCATGATCCGGATAAGGAAGCAGGTGTGAGCTTTTGGATCTGGATATATTTGATTTTTAACCTGGTGTTAGGATACTTAGGGTATAGAATAGTGAATGTCATGTGGATTTTAGCCATTTCCGGTTTTATTATCATTGGCGTGTGGATCAGGAAAGGAAAGTTAAAACCGTATAATTGGCTTATTAAAATCTTAATTGTTGGTCAAATCATTATCCTACCAGAACTATTGTATCCAAGATTGCAGTATATGGTCATCGATGCTGTGACCATACTATTTGTAGGTATTCTTATACTGGATTTTTTGTTGTTGTTTAAGGGTAACAAGAAATAAAATAGGTACTTCTCATTTAATACCACTATACATATGATCCCGCAAATCGAAAACACCCAGAGGACAATTTATAAACGGGCATTATTATGTTCTGTTATATTTTTTGTCATCATGCTTATACCGTTTATGGAAAACAACCCGATATCGGGGATATGGGCTATAGCCTTTTTTGAATTTTTCCTGGCTGTTTCATCCCTGGTCGTAGCCGTAATGTATAAAAGCAGAGCTAATAAACTTGATCGCTTATTGTCGGGTGATCGCCTTTTAGCGCAATGGACACTTACTAAAGAAGATAAGAAAAAATATGCGGATTTTTTATTTGAAAATAAAAGCAGCAAAAACAAACTCTTATTTTTCATTATGCTTGCTTTTATCATTCTGATATTCGGTCTGTTCATCATTTTTATGGATGATAATGAAGCGCGCTTATATATGTTTATAGTCATGGTCGTGCTTATTACTGTCCTTGGAGTGGTGGCTTTTATGATGCCTTATGTATTAAAAAGGAAGAGCCTGAATGCGGATGGCCATGTTTTAATTGGCTCAAAATATGCTTATGTCAATGGGTATTTTCACAATTGGGACTTTCTATTATCTGGCCTGGAAGAGGCGAAAGTGATCTATGAGCCCTTTTATGGATTGCATTTGACATATTTTTATATGGTTAGATCAATTCGGAATACGGAAGAATTGGATATTCCGGCACCAGCAGGTTATGATGTTAATGAGCTGTTGGAAAAGTTGAAACAATAGATAGGGTTCAGATGGACTCAAAAGCCGTGCATTAGAGCCAATGTGGTAAAATAATTACGGGAGAAAAATATTACCATACCGTTGACAAAGCAGAAGAAATTTCTGATTTTGGTGACTTTGTTATAAAGCGTTATGAAGAGGAAAGACTGACTGAAGGCATTAAGCATTTAGTATTAGACTGTAAGGCGTTTGAATTTAACAATGGTAAATCTCATTTACATTTTTGACAAAAGCGTCACCGCAACAATAACTGACAAGGAGCTCAAGGACTTAATAAAAGCATTTAAGAAAAGTAAAGAAAGATAGGCGCAACAGTCATCGACAGTCGCTGTAGTCACCTGACAAATATCCGTTATCTCAAGGATGACTATCTTGGCATAGATTACTGAGTAAAAATGATCAACTATGCCTTGCCAAAAAAGATTTTTGCCTTTCTTCTTCCTTCTATTCATTTCGTCTGGATATGCCCAGTCTACTTTTTATGATATTGATTCAATACAGACGATCAGGCTGACCTTTACACAGACCAATTGGGACTATCAACTGGATACTGCCAAAAACGGCAATGAAGGTTATGTCATGGCTCTTCATTGCATAGTCAATGGAACAATGTATGATAGCGTAGGTGTAAAATTTAAAGGCAATAGTAGCTATAATGCCAACAGTGCTAAAAATCCTCTTCATATTTCTTTGGATGCCTACAAGTCAAGCCAGGACTATCATGGATTGACCGATTTCAAACTGAGTAATGGTGCAAAAGATCCATCCTTCGTGCGTGAAGCTTTAAGCTACGCCATTCTGAAAAATTATATGGATTGTCCCAGAGCAAACTATGCACGCGTGTTCGTAAATGAAAATTACTATGGGTTGATGGTCAATGTCGAAGACGTTGGTACTTCTTTTTGTGGAAATCATTTTTTTACAACCAATGGTGTCAGGGTGAAATGCAACCCCACTAACGTGATGAATGGTGGAGGTTCAGGATTAGTATTTAATACATTAGACTCTACAAAATACTTTACTAATTATGAAATCAAATCGGATTATGGATGGAAAGAACTGATAGATCTGATTGATACCCTCAATAATAAAACAGCCTCCTTAGCTAAGATACTGGATATCGACCGAGCACTCTGGATGTTGGCTTTTAATACATTACTGGTGAATCTGGATAGTTACTCAGGCGCCATCAGACAAAACTATTACCTGTATCGTGATGGCAATGGAAGATTTTGTCCTGTTGTATGGGACCTGAATGAGAGTTTCGGTGCATTCACAGCACTTGGTTCTACAATGGGTGGTTTCGGCCAAAATTTAGACAGCATCGGTATGCGAAATTTAACGGTGACACCGCACCTCAGCGACAGTGGCTGGCCTTTGATCAATAAACTACTTGCCAATAGCACCTACATGAAGCAGTATATAGCCCATATGAAAACGATAAGTGATGAGATGTTTTCTACGGGGAATTATTTCGTCACAGGACAAGCAATGCAAAGTATCATTGATAGTTCGGTGACGGCTGACCAAAACAAGTTTTACACCACGGTACAATTTCATGACAATCTCATTAAAAGTATTACAGGCGCCGGTGGAGGTCCATTTGGCGGTAAAATAACCGGCATAAAGAATCTTATGACCGGCAGAGTTGACTATCTGAATTCCACGACAGCATTCCAGCAAATATCGCCTGACATTAATACACCCGTCATTTCTCCGGCTGTACCTCAATATCAGGACAGTATAAATATTATATCGGAGATTACAAATACATCTTCCGTTTATTTAGCTTATCGATATGGTACACCTGACATCTTTCAACATCTCTTTATGTACGATGATGGACATCATCATGATGGCATCGCCGGTGATGGCCTATATGGAGCAACGATTGCCGCTAAAAGTGCAAGAATAGAATTTTACATCTATGCTGAAAATAACAATGCCGGAATATTTTCGCCAGTACGGGCCGAACATGAGTTTTACATTATTGAAGTTAGCGTCAATCAACTTCTTCCAGGCGCGGTGACGATTAATGAGTTTCTTGCAGATAATGTAAATGGCGCTACAGATCCAAATGGTCAGCATGAAGATTGGATTGAGATGTATAACTCTACCAATGAGACACAAAGCTTAGCCGGGTTGTACTTAAGTGATGATGAATCCAATAAAACCAAATGGGCTTTTCCGCAGGATGCATCTATAACTGCACATGATTATGCTATTGTATGGGCGGATGAAGATGGCATGCAGGACGGATGGCACGCTAATTTCAAACTATCCAAAAGCGGAGAGATGATTCTTTTTGGTTACGGCGATAGTAATGTATTGGAGCAATATACGTTTGGGCAGCAACAAAGTGATATCAGTAAAGGAAGATGTGCAAATGGAATCGGTGATTTCGTGTCCCAGAGCCCTTCGTTTGGTGCAGTGAATAATTGTAATGTAGCTTCAAATGAAATAAGAGAAAACCGCACGATCTCACTTTATCCAAATCC
>JBATMM010000544.1:0-2170 GCA_049289835.1 Saprospiraceae bacterium
CGCCCAGACTTTTTGTAAATGACTCGAAATGAATTCTATTTGCATCATATTACAATTTAGTATCTTGAAACAGATTAAAGCTTCTTGGTAGTTGATAACATTGAATCGCCACTGACCATCAACCTTGATCGTTATCATCAATAAAAAAAACAAAACAAATGATACAGGAAAAACACATGTTTCCGGATTTTATAAAAGAAATAGTAGTTGAATTACCAGATTTTATTGAAACAATTGATGATTATAAACGAATTATTTTTGAAATTGCTCAGCTAACAGGAACGCTTCTTAATATAAAGGATGTAGAAACATTTGGCCAAGAAAATGAATGGACAATAAAAATAAACTTTGAAAATGATTCTTCGGTGTGTAAAGTGGCAATTTCAGAATATTTTGATTTGTCAATTTTAGGTATTTTGAATGCAAAAATTTCAAATGAATACCTCAATGAAGAAAGAAGATTGGTAGACATTTCTGGTGGTAGTTACGATTTTGCTATTGCATTTACCCATCCTAAAAACTTGCAGAAGCTAGTTAAGGATAATTTAATTTATAGGAGTGATACCTGGCAGAAAAATCAAGAATTATTGCAAATTTATGAAAGTTACAATTTGAAGGCAACTCAATCCGGGATTTCATTACCTGAACGTTGGGTAGGTTTTTTCAGATATCTCAACAAGGAAGAAATAACATTATTCAAATTGATTATCACGAAAGAAGAAAATGGAGAAATAGAAGGGATAATACATGAAGGATATGACTTTCATAATGAAAAGGATGACTTTATTACTTTTATAGGAAAAAGGGATACTACTGAACTGTCATTTATCAAATATTATGGCGATGGTCTTTTAAAGGATTTAGCTCAGCTTATGGGGGTATCAGAAAACGAAATTGATTCAGAAAATACCAAAACTGAAGTAAGCTATTCAGGAAGCATTGTTAACTCAAATAATGCTTTTGGCACATGGAAGAAGGGTGAAACAAAAATTTTATTTTGTGGGGTAGATTATGGAGAACCTGAATGTTGTGGAATCTGGGAAATGAAATTAGTAGAGTAAACAGCCAGCTTTGATCTTCGTGTGTATCCTTTAATCATCATGTCTTATCCTCAACTCCACCCCTTCCTCCACAATACACTCCCCACCATACCCCAGTATAAGAAATACACCTTCCGGCACCACACAATCCGCTTCGATCCGTATCACCCCATGATGATAATATGGTGGATATCTACCTACATTCCAATTAGCATTATTCGTCCACAAGGAATCTACTGCGCCGGTAAAAATGTATTCGCTGAATACATCCGGATTATTAATTTCAATCCTCACCGGTTTGTAAGCACCTGATATCTCAGCAGCATCCCAGGTGAAAGCGAAGCCATGATAAGCAGGATGACTTTTAACACCGGACGGATTAACAGCCTGCACAAAAATATCATACAGACCATTCGCCCATAATGTTGAATTGAAGGCATATGCATACCTGATCTGTGGAGCAGGATAATCTTGAGACACATCGACAGTGGCAAACGGAATACCCGGAGCCAACGTATCCAATGCAGGCTTAATGAAAAAATGGAGTGACTCAACACCGGGTGTACTACCTGCACTCCATAATTCAGCACTGATCGCAGGCATATTGAGCCAGTTTGGAGCCCAGTTAGCCCAGTGACGGTTACCAGCCATGACTTCAACAGGCACAATGCCACTCACCGTCGGTCCGAATAGATTTCCATCTTCATCCTCTTCGATTTCGACATCATCAATATCTATGAAGTATGCTGGTATACCGAGTTTCGGCAGATCGTGATGCATTGGAAAATGTCCATGTACAACCGCCGGTTGCGTATAGGGTGGCTCCGGAGCATTGGACGGACAAAAAACTTCGAAATGCACATTGAGGATCCCGGCATTTGACGCGAAAAACTGTACCTCGTTGTGCCCGACATGCAAAGGTGAATGATCATTGAAATGCGCTTCACCGATATAGATGCGGTTGGATATCGCCGAACCACTATAACCGACCAGATCAGGATTCAGCGGAACAGAATTATTGGGTCCTTCCGGCAATGGATATCCGACACCATTCACGAAGACTGAATCTTCAAGCTCGATGTTGAAGTAACTGTAATCATTTGAGAAATAGGTGAAGACCAGGTACACAT
>JBATMM010000545.1:0-5198 GCA_049289835.1 Saprospiraceae bacterium
CCTGTGGGTATTTCTGTCACTACAACCATGACATCAAGCCCTAGCTGGGCACAGAAAACTGTGTCATGCAGGGGCCCCATAATATCGACGTCATATAGATTGGCCGGATAGGCGGGGGCATTAACCAAGGTCAAAGCTGTCAAAACAGCATATCCTCCCAGACCCAATGATACATTAACATTAGGCTTACACGCCAATGCTAACACAGATGCATTTTCCACTTCATCAACTACATTTTTCTCCTTTCCATCCCAACAAATAGTCCAGCTCTTTACATCATTGACATCTAGAGCATCCATCCTCTTATCTGTTGAGGCAGATAATGTTTGAGCAAAAAGAAAAAACGAAGCGGCTATCACTAAACAGCCTTTCTTTGAAAGATACGATCCTGAATTACGCAGTGTTTCCATTACTAATACAATTAATATTTGTTAAAAAACGGCAACTACGGTTTACTTAGAAATGCAGCCGAGTCATTTCTATCCTGATAAGTATTGAAATCCAATGGAGTAAAATCGCGAAAAAAATATCTGATGGAGGATTCTTCCTCCACCAGATCAATTAACTATTATCATTCTATTGGTACTATGCTGAAAATCAGATTTAATTTCATATGTATACATTCCTGCACCTGCTAATTCAGATTCGTGAATGATGAATTCATTTTCTCCCTTTACCAATCGCACATTTCTATTTAGAATTAACCTTCCATTCAAATCAAAGAAATTAAGCTCCGCATCTTCCTGTTGCACGCTTTCAAAAAGAATTGTCGTCTGATCTTTAAATGGATTAGGCCGGTTATTTATCTGCTGATTGCTTTCCTTTATAGCGGACAATTGAATGCGCACTGGATCATCCTGCTCTGTGAAATAAGCCAACGGCATTGTAGGCTTTGGCTGCAGATAAAGCTTTAAAGGCAGCGCATCGGGAGATTTTTGTTTTACCCACATTGTGAGCATGGGCATAGTTTCATTTACCCATTTATCGGATGTAAATGCCATGATGGAAGCTCCTTGTCCTGCATGCTGCGGCATTCTGATGTCATCGGTAGTAAGATTCTGTCCAGGTACCCAATCAAGTAAATCATATCCGGCTTCATCCCAGTCAAATGAAAACTGAATGGCATTATATTGCTCAGCATTCATCAAACTCACATCCACTTTGAATATATCCTGTTCTTGTAGTCGGGTAATCAAATATTGTATTTCGCATGTTTGATCTGTCCTTGGCAGAACTATGGCATTTCCAAATTGCGTATTGGCTGACAAATTCAAGTCTCCGATTTTAACAGCGTTAAAATTGACTTCATTCATATTGGTGCTGAACGGATTAATCGTGTATGTTTCTGGCCAGGGTGAAATCCAGGGATTTAATGGATCAGGAAAAATGTGGGCCTCATCAACAAAACGCCATGATGGGCTGTTTGGAAGCTCATCAAAATATCCCAGAATTAATTTGCGTAATTGAATGATATCTATTGCTGTGACGCTTTGACTGTTATTCGCGTCTGCAGCAATGTATTGATATGGACTTTCAAACGGTTTGATGCCCAGTAAATGTTTTTGAATTTGTATGAGATCGATGGTAGTTACACCATTTTTTGCATCCCCTTGTTTTATAGGTCTCACCACGTACTGCCCTCCAAATGGCATCGAGGGAAATACAAAATATCCATTGGCGCTGCTTGGTGACCCTGCGAGGTTACTTCCATCAAGATACACGGTGGCTCCTCCAAGATTACCTGATCCTGGAACTCTAAGACTACCTGAGATCACGCCTGTTCCTCCCAAAGAGTTTGGACATACATGTCCATTGTCCTGAATGTCAACAGTAGTGGTACAAACATCCGTAAGTCCATTTATATCAATAGCCCATAATTCTATAGGGTTAGCACCAAGATTACTGCAATCAAATACTTTGGTGTCATCATTAGGATCTGAGCTAAATGCAAGTGTAAAAGGGTTTCCACATGATTGGCTGCTTCCGGCATCAAACATTTCAGCTTTCATGGTGACCATTCCCCAACTTGGATTTTGGCCCATTGCCATTAGATTAGTACTTAAGCCTACTATACACTTTGCTGATGGACCCTTACAACTCCTCACATTTACAAATTGTTCTATTGTATTGATATTTCCGCAATGGTCCCATACCGAATAGAGGATGCGATGCAAACCAATAGGCATGTAATGTGAAAATTCTATTTCGCCTCCTGTCAAAATGGATGATGTAAAATCAAATGTTGTATTATTATCCAGATCAATGTAATATGTCCAGCTCAGTGAAGCCAAAGAGGAACAATCATCATGAGCAGAGGCTGCAAAATCAAGCGTCAATCCATTACAATTCGGATCAAAGGAGCATGTATCAACATCTTCGATGGGATCAAACTCAGGAGGTTCGGTATTGGTGACTTTGATAATCTGCAGATGTGACCATATACCTGTGGCAGGAGTGTTTAATTGACACCAATCTATTACAGTCCATGTCCGTAATATCTTAAAGCATGGCTGACCCTGGGTAAATTCAAATACGTCATCATCGTAGCTTACTCCAACAAGATCACATGGGCCATCAGTGAGTATGGGCTCATTATATGGAGCTAATAAATCTTCAGGATCAAGTGAATCAATTTCACATATATTGGTTGTGACGAGATCAAGTGGCCATTGGATATCTGATAAGTCGAATGGATTATAATTAATGATACTTATAGTTTGTTGGCAGGATGATTGAATTCCTCCGGCATCTGTTGCAATAAATGTTCTCACTATAGTACCGGTACCACATGAATTAACCGTAATACTCGCCGTCGAAGAAATACTTACACTACAATTATCCTGCGCTAATCCATCCTTACCAAAGCAATGTAGACCAGGTATTCCATCACCAGGATCATCAATACATATCGGATTTCTGTCCGCTTCATTTAATGCTACTTTTCCAAATACATTGAGATTCCCGGCTGTATATGGATATGTACAGCTTATCGTAACATTGCTTGGGCATATAATTGAGGGAGGTAGTTTATCCTGAATCTCTACCTGCACCATACAGTCATTAAAATGGCCTGTTAAATAATTGTCCGAAACCGGACCAGGTACAGGAGGTGAATCATATACACGCAATATGACTCTGATTGGATTATGGGCTATATCAGCGCAACAGAATTGGACAAAATCATCGAATAGATTATTCACATTGCCAGGATTTGGACAAGAATATCCGGCAGGGAGAGTCATTCTTTTCACCTTAAAATAAACAGGTCCACAATTATCATAACTGGCTGCATTAAATACAGAAGCAGGGATCAGGGAAGTTCCAACATTATTTACCGGAATAATCAGACTTGGATTACAGACAGGGATGGGAGGCGTGAGGTCCTGCACAGTAATATACATCGTATCCTTCCCTTCCAGACCACAATCATTTGTTGCTTTGTAAATAAATCTATGAATTCCAACCGGCAAATTTGAAACAGGTCCTCCATTTGTGTTCATGGTACCGAATGGTCCTTCCGTACGAACAGTCCACATCGTAGAACAATCTTCCGTAATTAATGCCGGAGGCAAAATAATATCCGCATTGCAATCACTTGGTCCAGTAGAGACGGTCATGTTCGCCGGCGAATTCACAAGTGGTGGCGTTTTATCTACTATTTCAATGATCTGTGTAGAGACAATAGATGTATTTCCAGCACACCAATCATATACAGTCCATGTTCTGAATATCTTGTATGAACCAGAGCAGATCGGTACCTGATTATCTAATGAAACAGCACTTAAGTTGCAGAATGTACCATTAATAATGTTCTGGCCATTAACAGTGGGATAACCTGTATTAGAAGGAGTTGTATTGGGCAATGGAAAACAGGAAAGTGCATTTATACCTGTCAGATTGGGTGGGAAAACAACATTAATCAAACTAGCTTTTGCCAGAGAAATTGTTTGTTGACAGGTTGTTGCATTATTGTAAGCATCAACTACAACATAAGTCCTCGCATATTGAGAAATAATGTTGCCTGAACAATTTCCAGAAGATTGAAGGACGTCATTTCTATAAATCTGGGTTGATGAGCAATCAGAAATATTGGCCTGTGTTAATCCTGCATAAGTTGAAAGATCAGTATTACAACTCACAGTGACATTCCCAGGACAATTCACCAATGGTGCCTGCTTATCAACTACAGTCATGACCATCATACAGGATTGTCCTACCGGATCACTTGCCGTAACCATGTACTGATGTCCGATCATGCTGGAATTAATAATATTTCCAAGTGGCATCCCGTTGTTAAAAATCTGGATACTTATAGGCCCATTACAATTTGTAACAGTTATTCCAAGAAGTTGGTAGGTCAGAATATCGCTACAAGCTGAGGATAGTGAGACTTGAACCGGGGCAGCCGGACATGTCATTATACATTGCTGTGCCTGAATATAAGCAGGTATAGTGGTACAAAACACCACTATTGTTAAGGAAATATAAAATACATATCCTTTAAAACCAGAGGTAGCTAGTTTTTCCATAAGAGACTATTTGGGTTAATCAAACTTTTGTTACTGCTTTGGGAGCATGTCTTTGGGATGGGACCGAACTACATATTATGATTATTTATAAATTGATATGTGCACATTTTTAAGTCAATACACATTACAAATATATGTAATATATTATCAATGTCAATAGTCCATCCTTATTTTTTCAATATTATCTTAACATATATTATTATTAATACTATTTTATATATTGTATTTCAATTACTTATACTAATTTATGCCTATTTTATTCCCAACAAATAGATTGAAAAAAAAATTTCTTCCTATCTGTGCCTTTGATTTTGGGCTTTAACCCTAGTTTTTTATCGTCGTCTGGATCTTATTCATCAACTATATACGAAATGAGTAAATGCCACTCTAATTGATTTGTAATTGTCTGGCAAACTACTTGTAGAATTAAAGCCTGTCTATAAGTTCTGAAGCAACACTTAGGCCGCTCCTGACTGGGAAGTTTCCTCAAAAGAAAAGCCTCCCTCCAACGAATTGGAGAGAGGCCATCCCAAAAACCGATTTATATCTCTATAAACCCGTCGCTTTTTTTCAGCTTCTTATTCGATGATCACCATCTTCTTCGTTGCTGTATACTCATTAGCGTCGAGTCTGTAGTAAAGTACGCCTACTGATGGTATCGATTTGCTG
>JBATMM010000546.1:0-2599 GCA_049289835.1 Saprospiraceae bacterium
ATGGAAGAACATTACATGAAGGCTTATTACAAAGACGCGGATGAATCTGTATTTCCTTCATTACTACGTGATCGTCATTCAATGCCAGATAATATTGCATTAAAACACGTAGTAAGATTCAATGGTGATTTGCAACCATCAAACACACCTCCTGACCATCAGAAATCTGAACAGTATCTCTTCAGTGCATACCTGCTTCCAGAAGAAGGTCTTGACATGATGTTGTCAATGGTAGGTGAGGAAAAGATGAAGCTCATGTTCAGACAATATTTTCAGGATCGGAAATTTACACATGTCTCTCCGGCAGATATAAAAGCTTCATTTGAAAAAGTTTGTAATTGTGATCTGACATGGTTTTTTGATGGATGGGCCAATCATGCTCATGAAGTCGATTACCGGTTAAAAAAGTTTGATACAAAATTGAATAATGTTACTGTTGAGAATCATGGCACACCGACTATCCCGGTATTAGTGAGCGGATATCAGGACCATGAGCAGGTGACACAAAACTGGGTCAATGGATTTGAAGGCGAAAAAGTAATTCATCTCGACAAGAACGTAGATGAAGTCCGGTTGTATGATGGCCTGATGGGGGTAAATAAAAACTGGCAGTCGAATATTAAGCCACGAAATTTCATGCCTTCATTTACCATATTCCCTAAGATTAGTAATTATTTCAATCCGGAAATAAATGTCACTCCTGTTTTGGGAAATAATATTGCAGATGGATTTATGGCAGGCCTGGCATTGACATCCGGATTATTTCCTCAGCATCATTTTAAATGGTTTGTGATGCCGATGTATGGATTTGATAGTCAAAAGATCAGGTACTATGGCGAAGGCAGATATATCACTGATTTGAATAGTAATTTATTTGACAAACTTATAATTTCAGTTGCGGCCAGTTCATTCGGATATAACCTGGATACAAGTTATCATTTCATAGATCACTTTTTTCGATTGTCTCCATCCATGGGTTTAAAACTGAATACATCAACTGACCAGCCTCATCTCACCCGTTGGATTAAATACAGGTATGTTGATATCACCCAGTATTATGGTAATCGTGAAGACATTATTTTTAAAACCTATAGTCGTCAGCAACGACATTATGGTGTTCATGAATTAGCCTACCAGATGAGTTCTGATGTGGTGATCAGGCCGTACAAAGCTATTGCCAATATTCAGGCTGGAAAGGGGTTTGTGCGACTAAATGTCAATTATAATCAACACTTTCTTGGAAAGGATAAAATGCATGGAGTATGGGTTCATGGTTTCGGAGGATGGCTCCCTGTTATTGATCACCCGTCAGCAACCGTTGCGTTTTCATATAATGGGATTACATCCGGTGATTTCTTTGAGAAAGACTATATGTTTGATGAATGGCTTGGAGGCCGCAATGAGTCAGGAGGGTTGTATGGCCATCAAATATTTATGAAAGATGCAGGATTAAAAACCCTTGCCAATGTAGGCATCAGTGAAAAATGGATGTTGGCAGGTGGTGTGAGTACAGCGTTACCCTTAAAGTATTTACATGTCTATATCGATGGAACACTTTTTCAAAGTGGAGTTACTGAAAAAACCGCATTTAGTTATACCGGTGGTCTTGCAGTTGTGCTCAAAAAAGATATTTTTGAAATTTATATACCTATACTTGAAAGTCGTGATATTCGGGAAAGCATTAATTTCACATATAAGAATATGTGGTTTGACAGAATTTCTTTTCAGGCGAATTTTAAAATTGCAAATCCGTTGAATGTGGTGGATGAAATACAATTGAATTATTAGGATTAATCATCATCGTCCTCGTCATCATCCTGATCTGCCACATTCGCGCCCACTTCTGCTCCACTCCCAATAAGCCTCATCGTATTCACATTATCTTTTCGGAGATGATTGACGACACGCAGCACATCTTCAATAGTCACTTCACCTATCCTGTCTGCTTCTGTATTGATCAGATTCGCATCACCCAGTGATTCATAATAAGCTAAGTTCGTTGCCTTATGCGAAGCACTTACATTTGAAAAACAAACTGTGCTTTCGTTTTTATTTTTTAATTTTTCAAGAATTGATAGCGGTATAGCATTCTTTTGCAATACATCCAACTCTTCCCAGAGTGCTGCTTCCATGACCTCCATCGTGATATCTTTCGCAGGCCTCAGTTCCATGATGAATAATCCCTTCTCCTCTGTACCGGTGATGTAAGCATCCATATGCGCACATACTTTCAAGACCTTCACCATCCGCTGATAAAAAATAGCTGAACGGCCCAGACTCATCACGTCACTGACCAGATCATAAGCATAATAATCAGCCCCGCTACGTCCATCCATTTGCCAGGCGAGATACAAAACAGAAGAAGGATATTTGCCTTCATCTTCCAATAATCGCGTACCATTCTGAACAGGCTCTTCAGATCTTGGCAATCGGACCATATGTCTCGCTGGAATAGATTCAAATCTTTTTTTCACCATATTCAACATGACCTCAGGATCGGTAGGACCTGCAATAGATATGATCGCATTGTTGGGGCCATAAAAATTAGCATAAAAAGATGTTACATCCTCAAGTTTAGCATCCGTCACATGTTCAATTG
>JBATMM010000547.1:0-5290 GCA_049289835.1 Saprospiraceae bacterium
AATATCCGGCTGCGTATTGCCAGCCTCGTTGCGGTTTGACGATCTCTGAACTTGGAACCCAAACATCTGCAGGCAATGTTGACGAACTATTACTGACAAGATGAAGATATTGTGTTGTCGCTGTCACTCCGCCTTTCAGAGATGAATTTGGTCCAAGCGTTGTATTAATGAAAATTCTTGGCTCCAAAGAATTGTATGTTTTCACAACTTCTCCTGAGGTATAAACTTTACCAGATATTTTTGATGTATATGGTCCTGTCTGCTGAAACAATGTTCCACGCAATCCAAGATTAATTCTCAACCAATCATTCAATTTCCAGTCATCCTGTACATACAGAGCGAATTCATTTCCAAACTTTGGTTTTGCTGAAGACTCAAATTCAGTTTCACCTGCACTCCCGGTTACGATATTTGGGGTAAGCCGATGATATGTTCCCTGAAAACCTGTTTTGATCTGATGTTGTGTTGAAGGAAAATAATCAAAATCAAATTTAACACCCACATCACGAACACCCGAGAACACATCAAAATGAAATTCATCCTGATCGAAACCTGCTCTGAACTGATAATCATTGTAGATAGTCGCAAGATTAAAAAACAACTTATCATTGAACAGGTGATTCCATCGTAGAGTAGCTGTGGCATTACCGTATGGCAATTTAAACTGAAGATCGCGTTCACGCTGGGCTAATGTCAAAACATCGCGACCGAAATAACCACTCAAATAAATTCTGTCCTTTTGCGAAAACTGGTAATTGATTTTTGTATTGAGATCATAGAAAAAATAATTTGTACCTGCAAAATCCGTCTTGGCTATGAATGGTTGTGCAAGATCAAATCCATATGTCCGACGTGCACTGATCAGAAAACTTGCTTTCTCTTTGATGATCGGACCTTCCAATGTCAGGCGTGAAGAAATGAGGCCTATTCCACCTTCAGCCGCGAAATGTTGATTGTTCCCTTCTTTCATCTGAATGTCAAGAACAGAGGAAAGCCTTCCTCCATAGGAGGCCGGAATACCACCTTTGATCAGAGTTGTATTTTTTATCGCATCCGCATTGAACACACTAAAGAATCCAAGGAAGTGACCACTATTGTACACAACAGCTTCATCAAGCAATACAAGATTTTGATCTGCTCCACCGCCACGCACATAAAAACCTGCACTACCCTCACCTGCCGATGACACACCAGGTAATAATTGAATGGTCTTCAGGATATCGATTTCGCCCAGGAGAGCTGGAAGTACTTTTATTTGTTCTGTAGGCAAATTCACTCTCCCCATGGATGTGCTCTGGACATTTTCATCTTCCTGGTCACCTGTAGTTGAAACCACCACTTCCTGCATCTCAATTCCTGAGATTAAATCAACATTCAAAGTCGTATTTGTATCCAATGAAATCTCTTTTGTAAAACTTTGGTATCCCAGGTATGAAAACACAAACCTGTGCACACCTTTGGGCAATGTGATAGAATAAAAACCATAGGTATTGGTCACAGTTCCATTGGCGAGGTCCTTTTCAAGATGGATATTGGCACCAATAAGGGTCTCACCTGATTCTTTGTCCTTAATATAACCGCTGAGGGTATGGTTAGTCTGTCCATTGACCAGAATGAAGACGGAAAAACAAATATAGGTCAACAAATAGCGTAGTAGAGTAAGTCTCATAAGTAGATTGGAGAACGCTTTTGGGGTCATCTTGTTACAGAATAGTACAAAACATTCGAAGAAACATTTGATTTAGACGATGAAATTTAAAGGCAAGATAAAACAGGCATTTAAACATATAAAGAAATTAAGTGTTTAATAAAGGCTAGTTAATTTATTCACATTAGATCCATATGGCTTCCTCATGATTACGGCTTTTATGATAAGTTAAACCATTACTTATTCAACGAAAACCTTAAAAATGAAAAAGCTAATCCTGTTTTGTATAACCTGCCTGCTGACAACCAACCTGATCAGATCCCAGAGTTCCTCTATCAAAGATTATCTGGATTCCTATATCGGTGAAAATGCAAAACCTTACGTTCAGCCTTTAGCCGATTTATTTGCATCCAATCTGAATACCGGCATTTGGGAATGGTCCAATTTTGATAAGCAATTTTTTGTCCGATTCAAATTACAGGCCATGGTTTCCTATCCTTCTCAATCCATGCGAACTTTCAGAGGCACAACCACAGGGGATTTTCATCCTCAGCAGACGCACACTGTTCCCACGATCATCGGTGATCCAAATGAAATAATTCTCCAGGGAGAGGATACTACATTTTATGTTTTTCCCGGTGGTTATAATTTAAAGAGAATGACCCTTGGAACACCACAACTGACTGTAGGGGGATTTTTGAATTCTGAAGTGAGTGCGAGATTTCTTTCTTTCCCATTAGGACAAGACCTTGGAAGAGTTCGATTTATTGGCTTAGGTTTCAGACATTCTATTTCAGGATATTTTAAAAACCCTCCCTTTGATTTCTCCGTGGGATATTTTTATCATCACATTTCGGCCAGCACTTACCTTTATAGTGATCAAAATTTAATTACAGCTCATATAGGTAAATCAGGAAAAATTTTATCCGGACAACTGATGGTTGGATATCAGACTTCACATTCAAAGATTCATTATAACTATCAGGATGCAGATCTGAACTACGATGTGAACTTATATCTGAACAACAATAACCCCTGGATCATGGAAGCGAATGTTGGCCTGAGATTGGGTCCAGTGTTTGCATCTGCTGCTTTAAGTTATGCACGACATGCTACAATAGCTATTGGCGCGGGATTATACCTCTAATGCCAAAAGATCACCGGCAGATTTCACTTTCCATTTTGCTTTTTTTAGCGATGAGAGTATTCCTGTCTTTCCACTCAGATGACCTGCTCCTACTGTGATAAAATATTGAGATGATGTATCCAGTTGAGTGATGACATCTGCCATCTTTTCATTTCGTTTATAAATAATTTTCTTTCTCAGGTCATGCATCGATGATTTTGAAAGAATATACAGCTCATGTATTTTGCCATGGATATATAAATTTAAACCTCGTGAAGTATGCTTCCGTACACCCGAAGGATGTCTGCCTATCTTTTGGATTTGTGCATAAAGTGGCAGGGCATCAATCGCATGCAATATCCTGAATTGCTCTTCATAGGATTCCAATCCCATCATCACTTTTCCATTTTGTTTAGCATAATCCCAAAGATGCTCATCAAGCGAAATGTGATGTTCAGTCTGCAGCACACTGTTAGAAATGATACTCATGATCATCAATGGATGAAGATGATTGTACGTCGCCAGATCGATTTGAAATGATTTTAATAGTTGATGTTGAAGTTTTTTAAATACAGCCTCAGACAAATGTGTTCTTGCATCATAATGGGCATGTGCCATCGGGATCAAAGACGCATTCATATCCATCTCCCCGATAAATATATCCATTGCAAGAATTAGCGGATACAGGGATTTGCTCAATTGATATGCACGCTCATCGCGAATGTGCATTGTGCCGAATAACCAGGATGCTTTGCCTTCGGGGGGAGTTAAAGACCAGAGAAGAGATTGGGCGCTCAAAGATGATTAGAATTATAGGCTGAGGCTAAGACTAAGGTGAAAATTGAGACGAATGGAATGTAAATTAGTCAAAGGATTCACCAAAAAAATGGTTACGAACAAGTGATCAATAAGCAAGCGGCAACACTTTTCTATTCTTAACAGTAGAAAGGGTCATCAATGTTTTTAACCGCTCCACCTCAGGAATTTGTGACAATACATTGAACAATAAATTCTGATAGGCTTGCAAATCCTTACAAATCACTTTCAATAAAAAGTCACCATCACCGGTGATGATATTGCATTCAGCTACTTCATCGATCTCGTTTACTTTTCGAAGAAAATTTTCAGAGGCATGTTCTTTGTGCCAACCAATATTCACCAGGATAAACGTCTTGACGGTCAACCCCAAAGCAAGCGGATCCACTTCTGCATGATAGCTTTTGATGATTCCGTTTTTCTCCAGTTTTTTCACACGTTCGAGTGTGGGTGCCGGAGATAATCCTATTCTCTTCGAAAGGCTTAGATTCGTGATGTTACTGTTCTCCTGCAACAATCTTAAAATCTGGAAATCTATCTTATCGAGATCTTCAATCATGTATTCATTTTTTTTGAACTAGTTAAATTGATTCATTTCATCTGTTTTCAAAAAAATGTATGAATCCGGTATTGAAAAATAAAATGGACCAACACCTGTTATTTGTCATTCGTTACTCGATATTCATTTGACTATCGGGGGTTCGAGGTCAGAGACACTCGAACGTCAGTATTCTTTGCTCGTTAATCGTTATTCGTAACTCGTTATTCGTAACTCGTTATTTGTAATTCGTTATTCGTTATTCCTTTATGGAAATATTCCCAAACGAACATAGTCTCCTGATATTTTATCCAACGCCACTATAAATGCGGCAGTACGCAGATCTTCTATGGTACTTTTTTGCTTATACACTTCTCTGATCTGATCATACGCATTGACCATTGTATCTTCCAAACCTGAACGCACCAAATCGATTTCATCAGCACCATGGGTCAGAATATCTTTCTCCTTCATCCCAACAGAATGGCCTGTCAATCTTTCGAAAGTGGAGACGAGATTCGTCAATGAATTCTGCTGATATCTTTTTTCCATACGTCCAAAACGCATGTGCGAAAGATTTTTCAACCATTCAAAATAAGACACCGTAACACCACCGGCATTAAGATACATATCCGGTAAAATGACGACACCTTTTTTCCTTAAAATATCAGCTGCTTCAGAAGTTACAGGGCCATTAGCAGCTTCAGCGATGATCCTCGCTTTAATTCTTCCGGCATTCTCAGTTGTGATTTGGTTCTCAAGAGCCGCAGGAACGAGAATATCACAATCAATCGCTACCCAATCCGTACGCTCAGGCAATGTAGTGGATCCCGGAAAACCAAGGATAGACCCATTATCTTTTCGGTATTTGAGCAACTTGGCCATGTCGATCCCTTTCTGACTGTATATCGTTCCTTCAATTTCAGAAACACCTACTATAAGGGCATCTCCTTCGTCCTGAGAAATGGTACCGGAGTACGATCCGACATTCCCTAACCCCTGAATCACCATTGTCTTACCGGCTATTCCGGGAGCCATCCCACGTGCTTTGCAATCATCGTTATACGAGAGAAATTGACGGATACCATAGAATACACCTCTTCCCGTAGCTTCTGTTCTACCATTGATGCCATTTTGATTCTCCGGCTTACCTGTGACACAT
>JBATMM010000548.1:0-1847 GCA_049289835.1 Saprospiraceae bacterium
CGATTTGCACCGCTGAATAGTTGGCCGGATAATGTGAGTCTTGATAAAGCACGCAGATTGCTTTGGCCGATCAAACAAAAATATGGACGTAATATTTCCTGGGCAGATCTTATGATCCTTGCCGGCAATGTTGCGCTTGAAAGTATGGGCTTTAAAACCTTTGGCTTCGGTGGAGGCCGTCCGGATGCCTGGGAACCAGCAGAAGATGTTTACTGGGGATCTGAAACGACATGGCTCGGCAATGAAGACCGATATGATAAAGGTGTAAATGGTGTTGCCGGTCATGGAGTCTTGTCCTCTGATGAAGATGAACAAGGTTCGATCCATACGCATGATTTGCAAAAGCCTCTTGCTGCTGCGCACATGGGATTGATTTATGTCAATCCTGAGGGACCTGATGGAAATCCTGATCCGATCGCTGCAGCAAAAGATATTCGTGTCACCTTCAGCCGCATGGCGATGAATGATGAAGAAACAGTAGCGCTGATAGCAGGCGGTCATTCATTCGGAAAAACACATGGAGCTTCTACATCAGATCACGTGGGCAAAGAACCGGAAGCTTCTGAAATCGAGCTTCAGGGTTTTGGATGGACGAATAGTTTTGGTTCAGGTAAAGGTGCAGATACGATCACAAGTGGACTTGAAGTAACATGGACTACCTCCCCAACCAAATGGAGCAATAATTTCTTTGAAAATCTTTTTGGATTTGAATGGGAGCTTTCAAAAAGTCCCGGAGGTGCTCATCAATATGTGGCAAAAAATAGTGAGGCGATCATTCCGGACGCATTTGATCCGTCTAAGAAACATCTGCCTACGATGTTGACGACTGATCTTTCTCTGCGCATGGATCCTGAATATGAAAAGATCTCAAGAAGATTTCTTGAAAATCCGGATCAATTTGCAGATGCTTTTGCAAGAGCTTGGTTTAAGCTTACACATCGTGATATGGGGCCGCGGTCAAGATATTTAGGTCCTGAGGTTCCGGAAGAAGAATTGCTTTGGCAAGACCCTATTCCGCAATCAACTTCAAAGCAGATCAATGTTGACGATATACAATCGCTTAAAAAGCATATTCTTGATTCAGGCTTAAGTATCGCTGAATGTGTATCCACTGCATGGGCTTCTGCTTCAACATTTCGTGGTTCAGATAAAAGAGGTGGAGCTAATGGGGCGCGGATAAGATTGGCACCTCAAAAAGACTGGGAGGTAAATCAACCTGCTCAATTGAAGAAAGTCCTTGCTGTACTGGAGGGCATTCAGAAAAAATTTAATGCTTCATCAAATAATTATATTTCACTTGCAGACCTGATCGTATTGGCAGGAGGAGCTGCAATTGAGAAAGCTGCAAGCGATGCAGGTTATCCACTTACAGTCCCATTTTCTCCCGCTCGAATGGATGCTTCACAGCAACAAACAGACATTGAAAGTTTTGAATATCTCGAGCCACATGCGGATGGTTTCCGTAATTATCGAAGTACGAAGACAATGGGATCGACAGAAGCTATGCTGATTGATAAAGCACAATTGTTGACATTACGTGTTCCTGAACTGACTGTATTAATTGGTGGAATGCGAGCACTGAATGCCAATTATGATGGTTCAAACCATGGAGTCCTAACGGATCGGCCGGGCATATTGACAAATGATTTTTTTGTCAATCTTCTGGACATGAATACAAGCTGGAAAGCTAAGGATGAAACAAAGGAAATTTATATCGGCAGTGATCGGGCAACAGGAAAGGATAAATGGACTGCCACGCGGGCTGATCTTGTGTTTGGATCAAATTCTGAATTGCGAGCAGTGGCAGAAGTGTATGCAAGTGATGATGCAAAAGAAAAATTTGTCAA
>JBATMM010000549.1:0-1592 GCA_049289835.1 Saprospiraceae bacterium
TGATTTGATTCATATTGATTTATTCAACTGGATAGCTGTATCTGGTCTTGATATTTCTTTTGGATTACAAATAGATCCGCTCACGATCGTCATGATGCTTGTAGTGACAGGTGTTGGTTTTCTGATTCATCTATACTCCATCGGATACATGCACGGTGATGAAGGATTCAACCGGTTTTTCACCTACATGAATCTCTTTATTTTCTTCATGCTTCTGCTGGTCATGGGTAGTAATTATCTCGTGATGTTCATCGGATGGGAAGGTGTAGGATTGTGTTCATACCTGCTGATTGGTTTTTGGTTTAAAAATGAAGCTTATAACGATGCTGCACAGAAAGCATTTGTGATGAACCGGATCGGCGATCTTGGCTTTTTGCTGGGTATGTTTTTTATTCTCTTCCATTTCGGGACACTTGAATTTAGCAGTGTACAAAAACTTGCTTCAGGACTTACACCTGATAGCGCAATTCTGATCACGATCACACTCTTGTTATTTGTCGGTGCGATAGGAAAATCTGCACAGCTTCCTCTGTATACCTGGTTACCTGATGCCATGGCGGGTCCTACTCCGGTATCTGCATTAATCCATGCAGCCACGATGGTCACTGCAGGTATCTATATGGTAGTTCGTTCGAATGTGCTATTTGCAATGGCACCTACAACGTTGACAGTGATTCTGTTTACAGGTGTGGCCACTTCACTTTTCGCAGCAGTGATCGGATTAAAACAAAATGATATTAAAAAAGTACTGGCCTACTCTACAGTATCGCAACTCGGATTAATGTTCGCAGCCCTTGGACTGGGCGCATTCAGCAGTGGAATATTCCATCTGGTAACCCATGCTTTTTTCAAAGCATTATTATTCCTTGGAGCTGGCAGTGTAATACATGCATTGCACGGAGAGCAGGATATACGGAACATGGGTGGGCTTAAAAAACTAATTCCCATTACGTTCATCACTGTTTTAATAGCTGCTTTGGCCATCTCAGGATTTCCTCTTTTATCAGGCTTCTTTTCAAAAGATGAAATTCTGGCTCACGCTTATGAGCAGAATAAAACCGTATGGATCATTTTATCTTTCAGTTCTTTCCTGACGGCCTTTTATATGTTCAGGCTTATATACCTGACATTCTTTAATACATTCAGAGGAACAGAAGAAACAAGGTCTCATGTACATGAATCACCATGGACGATGACAGTGCCGCTTATTGTTCTTTGTTTCCTATCCATATTTGGTGGTTTGATTGGCTTGCCCAGTGTCTTCAATACTGGACATTGGCTTGATACATATTTATCAGGTGTTACAGAAGGATCTCTACGATTTCTAAATCACACCGAAGCGCTTAACCATACAATGGAAATCGGATTGATGTCATTGGCAGGTTTTGGCGCTATTCTGGTTATACTCTTTGCACGTAACAGATACATTACCCTTCATCAACTACCTCCAGAAGAAGTCTCTCTCAAAGGATTTGAAAAACTGGTTTACAATAAATTTTATGTCGATGAATTCTATGAAAAGTTCATTTCACAACCTGTATTCAGATTATCCACATTTGCCGGAGACTGGATTGACAAAATGATTATCGACC
>JBATMM010000550.1:0-2802 GCA_049289835.1 Saprospiraceae bacterium
CATTTTGAAGTTTTACCTTTTGCGATAGTCTCTGCAGAGGTCACGTCATTGGCTCTTTCGAGGGTGATCCAGGTATCAAAATAAAGTGTAGTTTCCGCTACATTGGCTTTGTATTCAGGGCCTATAAAATCTGTTTCTGCAGGCTTTAAAGATGAAGGGATAGGCGATACCATACGTATGCCGACTTCAGGAGCAGCCAGTGGAATCCACATGTAGAGGTAATAATATTTTTTTCCATCCCGTGTTTCATCAGGAGTAGCACCCGGCTTTACATATCCGAAGTAGCTAACGAGGTCTGTGTAAGGGACACGGATATCTTTGCCCATTACACTCTTTTTGCCCATGTCTGCACCGAATTTGTCTAGTTTTTGTGCATTGACCATCATTCCGATTCCGAAACAGATCAAAAAGGTGAGCATAATTTTTTGTGTCATAAAATCTGGTTTTGATTTAAAATAATGATTTCCTACTCTTCTGGCTTTTCGGTGTCTCCCCGTTTTTCTGAGTGGGCTCCGGACTCCACTTTATTTTTTTAAGGCTTTCAATACAAATGTAGAGTAATGTTCCAAATCCGGATGATTTAACCCGTAAAACTTATTTAACGGGCTGTCTTAATTATTAAAGTGTAGTATCATGCCTGAATCCACCTGCTTTCCTTTCTGTGCTTAGAAGACAGATTCGGTAAAATCATGGTTAGATTATTGAAAATTTACTGTAATTGAAAGCTTTCGAAACAGATGAATATCAATGGCGCAAATCCATATTAAGAAGCTGGCAAAACTTATTTTCTGGACTACAGGTAAATACATGAGCATTCCTTCAGTACGATAAAAATAGTTATTCAGTCCAACAAAAATCAGATTGACTAGTCCAAAAGCGAACAATCCATACCACTTGTTACTGTAAAGACCTGCTAATGTGCAAGAGATGGCGATGAGCCCTAAAAATGAGGCAATGTTTGTGATCAGATCATGATCCATAAGGGTGAATAAAAAAAATGCAACAACCATAGCAAGCGTTCCTGAAATTTGAATGATATACTTCATCCATTTTGCAACGCGTAAATATTCAGGTAGTTGAATCCAAAAAAATGATAGGGTCAGGCAAAGGACCAGCATTCCTGTCATGGCAATTGGTCTCGCAGGATTAGGCTGTCCATTGATGGCATTTTCACTCAATAATGTGCACCAGTAGTTATTTGTCCAGCTAAATCCTGTAGAATGAATATCTGTCTGTGATCCTCCGGGATAGTACAACGTCGCTATGATGTAAAGAGCAACAAAAAGAATAGTTCCGAAAACCGGTATTAATTTCAAAAATGGATTTAATTTATTCATCATTTATATTTTCAATTACAATTCGTTCATCAGGACTTCTGAGTTATAAATTGTATACCCGGCTGGTTGCCGGTTTGATATTGAATTTTTATTTCATTTGGATATGGCTCTGAAAAACGAGTGAGTTTCAATGGTATGGTCAATTGGCTTTCATCTATCAGGAGTTTTTCCTGGTCATAGATCTGAAGCTCTGTCAATACAAAAAGCGAAGGATGATGGCTGATAATATCTATAGGAATAAAAATATGTTTTTCCGGAAAAGGAAAATCTTTTTCACCGGCTTGTTGTGATGCCGCCACATGAGCCAAAATAGTTTCTTTTCTAAGTATAAAAATCGTATCGAGATATTGTATTGAATCTGGTGGAGCACCAGACTGAAACCTCTCATTCATTCTTATCTTTTCATTTATCAAGGCCACATCCAATTTAATTTGTTGTGGGATCATAATAGTCCCTGGTGATAATTGGGGTATGATATTTATACAGATTGCGACCTGGGGTTCTGATTTTAAGCCTCCCTGCATCACCTCACAGATAAAAATATCGATATGTTCACCTGCTTGCAATTGCCATTTCGTAGCATCCGCTTTTTCCAATAGGTGAATATACTTTTCAAGATGAAGTATTTTGACAAGCTTTTGCAAAGAGTTATAGCTTGATTCATTTACTTCCAGTAATGTAAATTGAAGTTGCTGCGCACTGAAGCGGGCAGTGAGTGGTAAGATGAGAGTGGCAAATGGACCTGTCCCTGCATAAAGAATATGGATTGTCTTATCGGGGTGAACACGCAGAATGTCTTTGACGGCGGCGTAAATCCCATCCATGAATCTCTTGGTGCGTATGATATCCTTTATGCACATTGCCGCCCAAGTCAGACCTAATGCCGCGCCACTATCCAGTGAAAGATGTCCTCTGTTTTTTTCGTCAAGACTATCAATTTCATTTATGCGTAACAATGAAATATATAGCTCATTGCATGTGGAGAACAGTTCTCTATATGCATTGCTTTTTGCATCGAGGATACGATTAGTGATTGAATGTATTTGGGATAGTGTGGTGACTGAGTTCATCGTTGACTTTGCGAAAGTCCTGGATTAATTGAAAATAATTATTTGAGAGGATAGGGTAGGCGAGTACTAAAAGTCCCATTTAGTTTATTTGAATGTTATTCAGACACACCGTATTTAAGTTGTCGATTGTATTCGGTTGCATCAAAGTTGCCAATAGATAACTGAATCAAGCCATCTGCACTCATTTGCCAGGCTTCAAAACCGCTAAACTTTACTTTTTTCCCGGTGCCCTTTGGTCCTGTATTTGTACCGCTGAGCGTCCAGTGAAATTCTATTCCATATTTTGTAACGATCATGGTATCTTTTGTCACGATCATATCCGGGAAAGCTATCATAAAACCTTCGGCGACTTTGGCAATGGCATCTCTTCCAATGGCCGTTGAGCCATCATTTAC
>JBATMM010000551.1:0-4218 GCA_049289835.1 Saprospiraceae bacterium
TCATATACGTCCGCCATGTCCCCATACACGGAAAAAATCACTGCTTTAAGATTATTTTTCTTAGCAATGTCCAGGGCGAGGTTATTGTACTCAAGAGCTTTTTTTTCATTGCCCAGGCGCAGGTAGCATCCGCCGATGCCGTGTGCATTATCGGCTTTGATCTGTATGCTCTTCACCTGGGGAAGAAGTGCTTCAACCTGCAGATAATAGTCAAGTGCTCTTTGGAAATCCTGATGTCCGAATGCAGAATAAAAAAGATGATCTCCATAGGCATCCAGTATCCAGGACAGGTAATTCTTATTATCAAGTTTTTCAGCGAGTGGCCTGATTTGTTCGAGTGTCTTGTTGCATTCATCGATGAGGCCATTATTATTCAGCACAAAGGCTTTCAATATGTATGCATAAGCAACTAATTCAGACTGATCACCATTTTTTTCGAGAGATTCAATGGCCTGTGTATAAAAATTGAGTGCTTCTTTAAATTCACCCCGGCGATCATGATATTTTCCTATCGCCCGCAGATACAATCCTTCTGTTTTGTTCAATACCGGATTGGTCAGTTTTTGTTTGATGGAATCAATGTAACGCAACGCAAGACTGTCGTTCTGACCACTATATCCTTCAGCGAGATAGCTGTATTGATAGACAAGTGCAGAATCCTTTTGATACGATGCCGGCCAAACATGTGTTTTCCGAAGGCTGACCAACATACTATCTATGCCCTGCCCATATAAAATGCCTATCCATAGGAGGCAGGATAGCAAGGTAAGAAGGGAGCAAATCGATTTTTTCATTATCTGTTTAAAGGTAGTTAAGGAAGAAGATAACCATTAGAGCCTTTTATTTTAGGATGAATGCTATCTCAAACAGTGATGGTTTAGATAAGTAAAACAATGAATATGTTTACATTAAATTTACATTGAAATTATTTCAAAAATGCCTTATTTTATTTGCAACTATATCAAAATGAAAAGATTAATTCCTCTAGTCTAATGTAAAATTTTTCATTTGGAGGGCGAAATGTTAAATTAATGTAATTTAATTGAATGGTTATCTCCATCTTTGCCCCCCTAAGATTTAAGTTTATGAAAACGCAACCATATCACATTGTCCGGAATTCTAAAATTCACGGCAAAGGTGTATTTGCAAAAAGGCCCATTCGCAAGGGTGTCAAGGTCATCGAATATACGGGTGATATCATCTCCGTAAAAAAGGCTGATAAGATTGGTGTCCAACAGGATGGTAAAGGTCATTCACACACCATGTTGTTCACTGTAGATGATAAAAGGGTCATCAATGGCAATACAGGTGGTGATGCGAAATTCATCAATCACAGTTGCGACCCGAATTGCGAAGCTGTTCAGTATGGTGATAAGGTTTTTATTGAATCACTGAGGGCCATCCCGCAGGGACAGGAACTAACATATGATTACCATCTGGTCGTAGATGGCAAAATCACCGAAGAGGTCAAGAAGGAATTTGCCTGCTTCTGCGGTTCACCGTCATGCAGAGGTACCCAGATAGACGCCAAGATTGTCGCAAAATCAGAGAAAAAAGAAGAAAAGAAAAAGCATAAGGAGGCTAAAGAAAAAGCTAAGAAAGCATCAAAAAAAGCGAAAGAAACGGCAAAAAAAGCCAAAATGAAATTAAAGGATGAGTCCAAAAAAGCTAAAGAAAATGCAGGTAAGTCCAAAAAAATAAAATCAAGTGACGGCAAACAAATAAAAAAACTTAACCCCACATCCGATTCTCCGGAAACGAAGGAAAAGAAGAAGAAAAAAGGAAAGAAGAAGAAATAAAAAAGGACCAAGGACCATGGACAATGCCGCAAATTTCGCTGATTAACGCAAATTAAACTCACAACGGTTGCTGAGCTGTAGCAATAGGATGATTAAGGCAGGCGGGGCACTGAGAGCTAGTCGAATCTGTCGAAGCGCACGATTCACCGTCTCACATCTCACATCTCACATCTCATGCCTCACGGTTTTTTTTGAAAATCATCCAGTATCTCTCTGAAATTTAATTTCCCTTTATTCCTTTTCAAATGTTCCAGGAATATCATCGCACGATGTATACGGAGATCAGTATTTTTTACCTGACTGACATAGTATATGATGTTCCTCTGCTTTCCCGGAGTAAGGGCAAGAAAGAATTTATTTCCGACAGTATCCTGATCCAATACTTCTTTTAATTCTTCAGGGAAAGGCAAGCCATATTCACTTTTATCTTTTTCAAGCGCGACATTTATTTTGCTGCCCTCTTTAAGTTTCAGCTGATCCCTCAGTTTTTTATTGATGGTAATAAAATATACACCATCACCGGCAGACATGATGGCACATTGTATTTGTATGTTTTCATTCAACGTACAAACAACACGCTTATCACCCTGGTCTAAATAATGCTTAGCAATAGGTTTGGGTACTTTGATATGATATGTCCAAAGCTTTGTATTGAAATTCTCCAGCTTTGCAGTAAAGTCCATTCTTATAAGAATATTTATTTAAAGATAATGCCTATTAGGAATTTACGATTTACGAGTGACGATTTACGAATAACTAGTAACGATTGACTTTACTTTCTATATCACATGGCAACGTTGTAACTTGCCGATATAAATTGTGACGATTGTATTGAAATTATCAAGTAAAAATGAACAATGCCGCCTAATTTTATTTTTTTACTCGTTACTCGTAAATTGTAAATTATGAAATCACTACCGTGGTCCGGTATCTATTCTGCTGTCACTTCTAAGTTTGATACTGATGGCCAACTTGATCTTGAGGCATTCCTTGACAGTTTGAGAATTCAGGTCAATGCCGGGATCAATGCCATCATCATTGGCGGCTCTCTGGGGGAAAGCAGTACAATCAGTCATGATGAACGAATAGAAATGCTCTATACGGCCCGATCTGAATTCAAACACAATGTTCCTCTTCTGATTAACATCGCAGAAGGTTCAACTCATCATGCTGTTGCTTTGGCTATGCGTGCG
The DNA here is from genome assembly GCA_049289835.1 of Saprospiraceae bacterium. Classification (GTDB taxonomy): domain Bacteria; phylum Bacteroidota; class Bacteroidia; order Chitinophagales; family Saprospiraceae; genus Opimibacter. The sequence continues at coordinate 2,993 of JBATMM010000551.1, forward strand.
GAAGATTCAGGTGCAGATGGACTCATGGTATTACCTCCGATGATGTATAAAGCCACAGATGCAGAAGTCGTTGATTTCTTCGCTGATATAGCGACAAGCACAAGCTTGCCTATCCTGCTCTATAATAATCCGGTAGATTATAAAATTGAAATCACTCCATTGATGTTTGATTTACTACTTAAGCACGATACGATACAGGCTGTAAAAGAAAGCACACGTGACACAGCTAATGTTACACGTCTTCGAAATTGGTTCGGTGAAAGATTAAAAATTCTGACTGGTGTAGATACGATTGCTGCAGAATCCATCATCATGGGCGCTGATGGCTGGGTAGCCGGTCTTGTCAATGCTTTTCCCGCAGAGACTGTAGCTCTTTTCAGGATGATCAAAGCTGGTCAGATCAAGAGAGCAATTGAAATCAACAAATGGTTCCTTCCTCTCTTCGAACTTGATATCAGTCCTCAACTAGTTCAGAATATCAAGCTTGCTGAATGTATTGCCGGAACAGGAACAGAATATGTGCGTTCGCCTCGAAAGATGTTGAGCGGTACACATCGCGAACGTATTATGACGATTATTGAAGATGCCATTTCCAATCGTCCTGATCTTTCAGGCTATCTTGAATTATAATACCTATATGATCACACAGAATATTATTGGTTTCGAATTATCCGCTTTATCGGCGAAGAAAATATTTGCTGTTGATCCGGCTCAGCAAATCAATCTACCCAGCGCATTTTCTCCAGCGACGAAAGATGAGGTCGACCTGGCACTTGAAAAAGCACAATCAGCATGGCGTATATTCAGAAATATTGATTCAGGCAAGAAAGCTTTATTTCTTACCACTATTGCAGATGGGATTGAAAATCTTGGTAACACTTTGGTGAGAAGAATGATGGATGAAACCGGATATACGGAGGCAAGAGTATTAGTCGAGCGTCGAAGAACGTGTGCCCAACTCAGGATGTATGCTGAGATTGTTGAGAAAGAAATCTGGCGGGATATTACAATTGATGAAGCATTGCCTGAACGGACTCCGGTCCCACGACCTGATCTCAGGAAAATAAATGTAGCTATCGGTCCTGTGATTGTTTTTGCAGCCAGCAATTTTCCATTAGCGTATTCAACTGCAGGAGGTGATACTGCATCAGCTCTTGCTGCGGGATGTCCGGTCATCGTCAAAGCGCATGAATCACACCTGGGCACAAATGCACTTGTGGCAGAAG
>JBATMM010000552.1:0-2181 GCA_049289835.1 Saprospiraceae bacterium
GTTTACCACATAGATACATAGTTCACATAGGAAGCCACATAGAAAAAGTAATAAATAAGCAACTCCCATTTGGTTGCTGAGCTGCGGTTGGTGAGCTGTAGCACGTGGAGGAGGTAGGCAGGTCGAACCAAAGCACAAGGATGAGAATAGCGAGTCGAAGCATAGGGGATGGTTGCTGAGTTGTAGCACGAGGTTGAGTCAAGCTGGCCGAAGTATAGGGGCAGAGACCTGTCAACCTATGAAATAGTCATTGTGTAGCTCAGACAGTTTTGAGCCACAGGATTTCACAAGTCGAAATGATTTTTTATGCGTCCGGCGTCCGGCATCCTTTTATCTGGCATCGAAAGAATTCATATACATTTAGTACCTCAATTGCTCCTCTATGACCAAGAAGTTTCTCATTCTCTTTTTTGTATTGTCTTCCTTCACGTTCATTCATGGACAAACCTACACTGGTACAGGTGGCCCGATCTTCGATGACAATAATCAAAGCGTTTATACGATTGATGTACAAGGTCTTTCTCCTAATGTCCTAAGTCCAAATCATGGTCTGATCAATGTATGTATCAATCTTACACACACCTGGGATTCAGATCTTGATATCAGGCTCATCGCTCCGGATGGGACCAATATGATGCTGTCAGCTTCCATGGGCTATGATGGGGATAATTATGAGAATACATGTTTTGATATGCAGGCAGCTGATCATATCATCAATGGGGTTGCACCATTTACAGGTAGTTATCGCCCTTTTACTTCACTGGGTGATGCTAATAATGGACACTCAGGCAACGGCATATGGACACTTCGCATCCTGGATCAATTTCCATATGCAGATGTCGGTGAATTATTCAACTGGAGTGTGACATTCGGCTCAGGTGCTGCCGGTCCTTTTACACTTGGATCTTCTAAATTTCCAATCATCCTTCTGACGACTGACAACATCACCATACCGAATGAACCAAAGGTCGATGGTAAAATAAAAGTCATCGACAATGGCCCGGGATTAGTGAATCACCTCACAGATGCACCTGTCTACAATGGTTACATGGGCATCGAAGTCAGAGGTGCTTCTTCACAAAGCTTTCCAAAGAAAAACTTCGGAATGGAAACACGAGATTCTTTGGGGGGCAATTTTGAAGTTCCACTGCTAGGTCTTCCAAAAGAAGAAGACTGGATACTGTATGCACCATTCACTGATAAAAGTTTTATCCGTGATGCATTGACCTACAAACTTGGAAATGATGAAGGACGATATGCACCTCGTACTAAATTTGTAGAACTCTTTATCAATGGTGATTATCAGGGTGTGTATTGTATTGAAGAAAAAATCAAACGAGACAAGAACCGGGTTGACATTGCCAAACTTACAGCCTCAGATACAACAGGTGAAAAAAGAACAGGAGGATATATTCTCAAAGTGGACAGAGATGATGGTGATGGTACTTATTTCGTGTCAGGCTATTTAGGCACTGATCAGGTCAATGAAGTCAGAATTGTATACGAAGATCCTGCCGGTCCGGATCTTCAACAGCCGCAAAAGAACTACATTCAGAATTTCTTTCATGGCTTCGAATCATCTCTGTATGGTGACGATTTTCAGGATGCACATAAGGGATACAGACGATATCTTGATGTGCCCTCTACAGTTGATTATTTTCTCATCAATGAACTCGGTCACAATGTTGATGGGTACAGGTTAAGTACCTACATGTACAAGGATCGTGATTCGAAAGATTCATTGCTCCACTTCGGTCCGCTCTGGGATTTCAATCTTTGCTATGGCAATGTGAATTATTGCAATTCGCAAAATCTTGAAGGCTGGGCTTATAATGATAGTGGTGCATGTGGCAATACGCCTCTTTGGTGGCCGCGTCTGTTGCAGGACACTTTCTTTCAGAACAAAGTGCAATGCAGATATCAGTCTCTTCGTCAGAATGTATTGAGTGATGCTTCGATATTGCATTACGTAGATAGTATGGCTACAGTATTTGCACCGGTTCAATCAAGAAATTATGCACGCTGGCCGATTCTTGGAGTATATGTCTGGCCAAATAATTTTGTCGGACAGACATATCAGGAAGAGATTGATTACATGAAAACATGGATCACCGGACGACTTGCATGGATGGATGATAATCTGCCTGGCGTATGTACGACTACCGCGACAAATGTAGTTGT
>JBATMM010000553.1:0-2389 GCA_049289835.1 Saprospiraceae bacterium
GCCACAGGGCCAGGATGCGGTGGAACAAAAGCATGTGTGACGGCAAGCGCTGCCAACAGTGGAATAGCAAATGTCAATATTGATTTTCCGCTTCGACGCTGGAGTCCGTAGATCAACGGAATAAGAATAATAAATCCAACATCAAAGAATACCGGAATAGAAATAATATACCCGGCGATCATGATCATCCATGGAGCTCGTTGAGAATGGGATTGCGAGATCAATAACTTTGCGATCGCCTGCGCTCCACCAGATGCCTCAAGGATAGCGCCAAACATGGCTCCTAATCCAACAACAACGGCTACAAATCCAAGTGTACTCGCCATTCCCTTTTGTATCGTCTCTGCTATCTCTGCACCATTCATCCCCGCCAGCAAGCCGACAGTCACACTCGTAATCAACAATGCCAGAAATGCATGCAGACGCACGAAAAGAATAAGCACAAGCAGTAGTACTATTCCTGCCAGGACCGCGAGTAAGAGTTCAATGTTCAAGTTCCTTCAATATTTTGTCAACAATAGAGGATGGAGAAGATTCAATTGACACCCTGATCGCATTCAATGGAGTTTCCAATGCATCAAATTGGGATGAGAGAAGTTTTGCCGGCATGTAATGATCCTGCCGACTCTCCAGGCGCTCTTTGATAATATCAAATGTGCCTTCCAAAAAAATCCATCGGACATGATCAGCAATTCCTTCAGTCAGAATCCTACGGTATGATTCTTTCAATGCCGAACAAGCTATCACCCCTCCATGCTGTTTTATACACTCCGAAGCAATTCCATGCAATTGTTTTAGCCATGAATATCTATCCGCATCATCAAGAGGAATTCCAGCCCGCATCTTCGCTATATTTTCCGCAGGATGATAATCATCACCATCAAAAAATGGAATTCCGAGTTTGTCAGCAAGCATTTTCCCGATCGTGCTTTTGCCACAACCTGAAACTCCCATAACAAAAAGGATCTTCTTCTGCATTTAATATGTAATTCCTTTTGCCGATTTACCCTTTAGCTCTTTTTGAAAAAACAAATGCCAGGTTATACCCCCGGCATTTGCTATCACGATCGGTATCTTTATAATTAGACTTTATACTTTTCCCTTTCCTCCTTTTCCTCCTGGTTGCTGAGCTGTAGCACATGGATGAGTGCAAGCAAGTCGAAGCATTCCGCCCTTTATAGTTTAAATCCTAATCGTACAAAATAAAATCCCCCATCCGAACCCATCTGCACAGAATCAGAAAATCCGCCCTGATCTGTCCATCCATCAAACTGAGGCGTAGGATATGTATTTAAAATGTTGTTTCCTCCAACAGTAAGTTTGAGTTTGTCCGTAACTCTAAATCCGATACTGAGATCAAGTGTGAGGGCTGCATCATAGGTATCTGTTGCGACAGCCTCAACTGCGTCAGCTTCTGCCTGCGTTGTTGCCGGCGTAGCCAGCCAATGGTCGTCCTGGATAATTACCTTGCTAAATTGTGTGGCATTGATTCCAAAATCAAATCTTGATGTAGAATAGGTAACGTTCAATCCAAATTTGTAATCCGGTGCTGCCGCCACAAGATATGCTCTTGAGAATGGTGAGAAGAAAGTGAATTCATTCAGATTACCATTATTGATTTTATCAATTTTAAGTTTGTTGAGATTGCCCACAAGACCAATGTTCAGTATGCTGTTTCTATAATATGTCCGGTATCCAAGTACAATATCAAGACCCGTTGTCCTTGTATTCACACCATTGGCAAAGAACTGCGCCACATCAACTCCCAATCCTAATCCTGATGCATCAAAATTGTCAGTCAATACAATTCTGTCATCTACTGCAATAGAATATCCATCTACAGTCGCGCTAAATCCACCTGTTGAAAATGTAAACCCAAGACTTGCATTAAGCGCCGTTTCTTCTTTCAATGGACCGATACCAAATGCTCTTGTCACTGTACTCGTGTTTGACGACAACAATGATGGCACTGACAATCCACCGACGATATTATTGAAGATGAGGTTATAATGGATTTGGGCTAATGAAGGTGCTCTGAATCCAGTTGACACAGATCCTCTCAATGAGAAATTATCACTAAACTTATATCTGCTGGTCACTTTGAAATCAAATGTTTTACCAAAGTCACTATACCTCTCATACCTCAATGCAGCTCCGACCAGAAACGCACTGGTGATATCAAGCTCACCATCGACATAGGCGCCGATGTTGGTACGTCCTCTGTCTACAACATTGCCCGGACTGTATCCGGGAAATCCTTGTGAACCACCAGGCAGTGCATCACCCCTCGAATCTGTAGCGACTGATTGATGAGCAGGATCTGTGATGGCGCGTCCCGTTGAATCATATACTGCATAAGAGGCTTCTTCGCCTGAAAAGATTTGAAAAT
>JBATMM010000554.1:0-20302 GCA_049289835.1 Saprospiraceae bacterium
ATGCTGCTGAAAAGGATTGCAAATCGTAAAAATGTTTTTGTATTAATCATGACATTTGAGCTATATGAGTTCATGTCTGTTATTTCTCAATTTCTATAATTTCTACGCGTCTTTCTTTCGAAGCTTCCGGACTGTAGATAGATTTTCTTACATTTTTTCTGTCATCACTTACAGAAGCCGGAGCTGTCTCTTCTCCGAATGATTTCTGGGTGACGACCAAATCACCTGATTCCATGTATTTCCACAGAATACCATCACGGAATGATTTGAATTCATTCTGTATACTTGATATTCGACGGTTGCCTAAACTTTTGTTGTATTCGTGCGAAGCTAACGGACTTGTATATCCTTTAAGGTAAATGGTGAACGTCAGTCCTTCACGTAAGTATTGTTCAAGGATATGCATGAATGATTCAAATTCTCTCCTTCCACCTGCCAGATCATTGTCAAAGAAATCGCTAATCGCTTTTGTGGCAGCGGCTTTTTCATTAGAAGGTGCACCAGCAGAATATTTCTTAATAAAATCTGCTCTGGCTGCTGCGTATGGCGTGAATGTCTCGAGATATCTTTCAGTAGCCGTTTCTGATTTGCTTCTTCTCCCGGGCACGTCATTGTCAAAATAAATGGCCAGTGGAAGGAAGTCTTCAAGATTACCCAATTCCAAATAGAGATCAACGACGAGAGTATCATGATCTAAATCATCTGAAGTATTGAATGTTTTACTTGCAGGTAAGTATCCTTTTTTACTTCCTGTAGCTTTCATATTTGTTCTTGGTGGTGCGAGGAAAGTATATTGGGTGGCGAATGTTTCTTGTTTGACACGAGGTGCACCATTTGGCATTTCCATCAATTCAACGCGTGCTCCTTCCAGAGGAAGCCTGTTGCGCTTTTCAAATGTTCTGACTAAAATAACGCGTTGTGCAGGCTGGAGATATAATTTTTTTTCTATCTCCGTAGATTTCTTCAGGCCTTCTGTTGAAAAGCTTGCAGAATCAGGTAAAAACTCGCGTTTCTCGCCGACAACAGTATAATTTGAATTTCGTTTGACGGGGATGATGACAACATTCGTATCCAGTGTTGGAAATGTTCCTGCATATACACCTGATTCTTTCAGGATGACTTGTACGTTGTTGAGGGTATCGCCAGTTTGCTTGTTGAAGGTCAGAACTTTTACAGTAACAATGATTGGTTCTTTTGTATAATAATAGATATCATAGCAGCAAGCTTCGTCTTCAGGCGAAAGGTACATTGACCCCAGGCGATTGGAAGAGAAATATCCTTTCTTTTCATCATCAGATAGTGAATAAAATGCATCGTCGAGACTGCTATTGGTAGGAGAACCCAGGTTAATCACTTCACCCCAGGTGCCGCTATTGTTTTCAGATTTGAATATGTCTAAACCTCCAAAACCTAAATAACCCTGAGAGCCAAAATATAATGTATTGGAAGCCCTGTGATAAAAAGGAGAATTGTCGGTTTCGGGTGTATTTAAAGCGGCAAGATTTTCAGGCGCGGTGAAATTGTCTTTGTCTACAATGGTGCAATACCAGATATCCTGTCTGCCTTTGCCTCCAGGCCTGTCAGAAACAAAATATAAAACTTCTTTACCCGATTTAGGATCATAACCGACGCATGGCTGTGTATTGGTATACCCATTCACATTGATTGGATCAGGTAATTTCTGTGCTATGCCATACACGCCATCAACGATATCCCTGTAATAAAGATCACATCGAATTTCTGATGCATTGATGTATTCGCAGAGAGAATAAAAGACTCTGTCTTTGGCAGCGTTAAAAGCAGTGTTTGCCGTATGCAGATAAGAGTCGTTGATCATACTATCAAGGACACCTTCTTTGTCTTCCACACTCTTTAAAATTTTAGAATAGGGTTTATCCGGGTGGGCTGCCTGCTCCACTAAAAACCGGAGTGATGTATAATATAAGATGCTGTCTTCCTGATGTGCACCAAATTCTGAAAAAGTGGTATTGACTTCAGTACCGAGATGAATTAATACCAATGATGTATCCTTGTTTTTTAATTGTTCAATAGCCCACTGTGCGATTTCGGTATGCTTCTGAGCCATTGTTGTCAATTCAGCATCATCACCATTGTGTTCGGAGATATAAATCTTGTAGAGGTCAAGTGCATCCTGATATTTTCCAAGACGTTCTTTGACATAGCCGAGCCAGAATGTAGTAGCCGGGTAGTCATTTGCATCTTTGTCATCTGCTACAGTCTGATAGAACTCTTCAGCTCTGGTGAATGCTGAATAAAGTCTGGCTGCTTCCGCGAGCTTGTAGGTGATTTCAATATTATTTTCTTCGATCTCATGAGCAGTTCTCAAAAAATTATATGCTGAGAAATAATCTTTCTTCGCCAATGCATCATCTGCACCCTTGAGGTATGCATTCAATGTCTGGCTGCCGGCAGCCTGGATAAGAAAGAATGAGAGGAGAGTAGTCAGAATAAGTGGACGCATAATTCGGTACTATTACTTATAAACTCAATATCAGAATATAGAACAGACCCTGGTTTGTTCCAGTGGCCATAACTTCTTGAATGTATAATTGACAAAAAATTCAGGGCCGCCATATTTATTTGTAGCTGTCTTGAATGGTGAGGTATTGACATCATAACTGAAGCCGGCTTTCCATCCGTCATAACCGATGGCTGCCATTGGAATAAGGGCATCATCGAGTCTGTCTGCAATGCCCAGATGAAGTTCTACTTCACGTGCTTTTTTGTTGCTGATGTGGATGATGAGACCGCCACCAAAAACTGTTTCTTCGTAAGGGCCCTGTGATTGATAGAGGCCATTTCCAAAAATATCTAGTCGGCTGCCCAGCTTAAGAACACCCATGGCTGAATAGGTGAGACGATATGGTAGTTTGATATTGCTTGCATCATAGAAACTGAATCCGGGTTGATTGAGATGATAAGCACCAACACCTAAATCGATTTTTGTTCTGTCTTTTCCCTGAAGACGAAGATTTACACCACCTCCTAAATCCAACCAAAAAAAGCTTGTGTTATCAAAATGTTCACCGGAAGGAAGATTTGGATTGTATGAACCGCCATCCCATTGTTCATCCCATTTTAATCCTACTTCATCAAATGATCTTTGACCACCACCTACATAACCACCAAGTCCAACAAAAAAGCTTTTTGTTAATGCCATCGTATAAGACCCCATCACATTCAAGTTAAGCCAGGAAAGGTCTCCATCACCGGCTTTATCATAGTTAAAGAGGGCTCCGGCCGAAAAGAAGCTTTTTGGATTTTGTGATTTCCGGAACTTCATATCATAGCTGCCTGAAAATGTCAGGTAGTTGACCGGAACAGAGAAATACTGCTGTTTGTGGATGAGTGAGACCTGTTTGTCCCCATTGAAAATGCCGGTTAATGCCGGATTGACCATGAGGCGGTCAAAATGGTACTGGGACAAATGAATGTCCTGGGCGGATATAATATGGACGGACAGAAAGCAAATAAATGCTCCTGCGATAGATATGTTCATTCTCATGTCAAGATACTCAGGTTTGATATAAACGAAAAATATATATCTAAATCATTGATTTGCTTTCTTTTATGGCAATGTAGCTAAATAAGTCGATTACCTATAATGTACACAGCAAAAACTGTACTCATTAGTTGCCTAAATCTTTTAAAGAGGGTGTCGGAATTTCGGGGCAGATTGTCAGTTCTGCGACTTCAAGAGGGATGAAATGTATCGAAAGATAATCTTTTTTTGAGGTAATCCTATTCCTTAGAAGAATATTTTATTGCCCTGAATCCATTAAATTTAAAGCAATTCAACAACAATTTGATTTTTTGCCTCTTCTATGATGGAAATTTAATAAGCCGTAATCTTACCTTAAGATCAATCCATACCATCATGATAATACTCAATGAATCCCAAATAAGGGCCTGGGATGCTTACACCATAGCCAAGGGTCGTAGTTCTTTGGATCTGATCGAGCAGGCGGCGATATCTGTCGTTGAAAAGCTTGATATCCTGCTTGGAGATGAGGATCAGGAGGTGCTGATCATATGTGGCAATGGTAATAATGGAGCTGACGGCCTGGCCATAGCCAGGATACTGGTTGAACTTGAGTATCTGGTAGATGTATATGTAAATCTTGAAGGAAATCATAGTGCAGAATGGAAAGCCAACTATGAGCGACTTCTTGGAATGGACAAGGAGTATCTTGATATCCATGATAACTGGAATCCGGAAGAGATTGAGGTGAGTTCGTCAGGTACTATCGTTGATGCCATGTTTGGTACAGGGCTGACTCGTCCTCTTGATGGGTTGTGGAAGGAGATCGCTTTGTGGATGAATGACCAAACCAATCTGACAATTTCTATTGATATGCCTTCAGGTATGTATGTGGATAAATCTCCTGATGGCGAAGTGGTATATGCTGACCTTGTATTGACTTTTCAATGTCAGCGGTTATCGTTTATGATGCCGGAGAGTGAGCCTTATTTTGGTGAAGTAGTGATATGCGATATAGGCTTATCGGACACATTCCTGCTTGAAAATGATATTCGATGTTTTGAACTTGACTATTATTACCTGATACCATTCCTGACTGAACGCAGTCGATTTAGTCATAAAGGTGATTATGGTCATGGATTGCTTATTGCAGGAAGTTTAGGTAAAGCAGGAGCGTCTATTTTATCTGCCGGTGCAGCGATGAGATCCGGTATTGGTTTACTGACTGCACATGTTCCTAAATCATTGTATTCCATCATTCAACCTGCTATTCCTGAGGTCATGGTGATATTGGATAAGCATGATGAATATTTTACCGGGGTTGAAATACCTGAACGAATAGCAGCGATAGGAATAGGTCCGGGAATAGGGACACACAAAGAAACTATAGAAGCAATAGCTCAACTTTTAAATAGTACACATCCGGTACCGATGGTTTGGGATGCAGATGCATTGAACATCCTGGCCATGAGGCAGGACTTATTTGATAAATTACCTGAGGGTACGATCATATCTCCACATCCTGGTGAATTCGACAGATTGTTTGGTGAGCAGGAAGATCATTTTGCCAGGTATAAGACTGCATGTCTTGAATCAAAAAAGAGAAAAATAAATATCATATTGAAAGGGGGAGTCACGATCATATGTCAATCAAATGGTGTATCATTTTTCAATACCCGAGGCAACCCCGGAATGGCAACAGCCGGTAGTGGTGATGTATTGACCGGTGTATTACTTGGCTTACTTGCACAGGGTTATTCTCCTGAATTTACTTCATTGTTAGGAGTGTATATTCATGCTACTGCAGGTGATATTGCTGCTGATGATGTAGGCTATGAAGCTTTGATAGCGGGTGACATCATTGAATACCTCGGGGATGCATTTGAGCAGTTGAGAAATGAGGAACCTGAAATCGATGAAACAGAAGACAATGGCTAAGATAGTTGTACTGACGGGTGCGGGTATCAGTGCTGAAAGTGGAATCAAAACCTTTCGGGATGCAGGCGGATTGTGGGAAGGATATAAAATCGAAGATGTAGCTACACCTGAAGCATGGGAAAGACAACCTGTTGTCGTGTTAGATTTTTACAATGAGCGAAGAAGACAATTATTGAATGTCGATCCTAATCCTGCGCATCAATCTTTAAAGCAACTTGAAGAATTTCATGATGTGACGATCATCACTCAGAATGTGGATGATCTGCATGAACGAGCGGGCAGTAGCTATGTCATACATCTTCACGGTGAATTACTAAAAGTAAGAAGCACATCAGATGAGCATCTTGTCTATGAATGGAAAAAAGATCTGGTCATCGGTGATCTCTGTGCAAAGGGCAGCCAGTTGAGGCCACACATTGTATGGTTTGGAGAGATGGTGCCTATGCTTGAAAAAGCAATAGAAGTAGTGATGCAGGCAGATATAGTCATCATCATCGGAAGCAGCATGCAGGTCTACCCTGCTGCAGGACTTGTCGGTTATGCACCCAGAGGGATAGCAGTTTTTTACATCGATCCAAAGCCACAGATAAATCATGAAATGCGTTTGAGGCACGGGCTTGAAATTATTGAGAAAAGTGCGGTTGAGGGAGTGCCGCAGTTGGTGAGGAGGTTAATGAAATATAGTAAGTAAGGGTTTCTCATATATGAGCTGCAGACTGAACATTTAATGGGTAGTAGTTCAACCCGGAAATCAGTGATAGATAAATTAAATCAAATAACTCCGATTTGAATAGATTTTAATCCCTCTGTTTTGGGGTAGAAATGAAGTTGTACTTTTGCGTAGCATTTCGTCTAATACATACAAGAGTAGTATTTCGTCTAAAACATACTGAAGTAGCATTTTGTCTAAAACATACTTCAGGTTGCATTAGCGATCATTGCCATTAAATCCCCTTCTGGATCAGATTATTTCAAAGGTTCAATTATTTTGAAGACAGGAAATTTTGAAATATCGATTTTTGATTTGAAGTCATGCCAGTCTTTGCTCAGGAAATTATTTACTTCTTCTGACAGTTTGCCCACTTCAAGATGACATTGTCTGAGCATGTCTTTTGCATTTGATCCGGGATCGCCGAGAGATGTGTTGAGGTAACTTGAAGCGGAAGAAAGATCTGAGTTAAGATTTAATGCATATGTGTATCCTTTGACCTCTTCAGGTTCCATAAATTTGACTTCGATGGCTGCTATCTTTTTTGATAGTTCTTTTTGCAAATCCTTCATTTTTGTTTTTGTACTGTCCGGTGCATTCATCATGAGAGATTCAACCATCTTCATATCCTTTCTCACATCCTGCAGTACTTTGAACGTTCGTTGCGCAAGATCAACATCTTTATTAAAAACGGAGAGCATATTATTTCTTGCTTCTAAATCAGAAGTTGTAATCTTCAATCTCGGATCAAGACCAACATCAATCATTGTAGAATCTTTTTGCCCATTGAAAAGAGCGACAATTTTGTATGTGCCCGGCAATACATAAGGACCTGAAGGATCATCATCATCCGGCAAAGGTTCACTTCTCGAAGGAAACCTCACCCCTTTCTGTTTCATATCCCATCCTACATTATTCCAGTTTTCTTTTAGTTTCTGATTGAAGTATCGGAGTGTATCTCCTTTTAAATTGATGACATAAAATTTACCAAGATCCTTGTCTTTTTGTTCTGTTTTCTTTTTTGTCGTATCTGCAGAAGTTGGGGTAACAGATGGAATTTGCTCCTTTACATTTGTTTTCTTTTTTGGATTTTCTTTAACCACCCCAATGATCTTCGAAGTGTCTTTTTTCTCAGCAGGTTTTACATATATCGTCAGGTTCGCGCCTCCCCCACGATTTTCTCCTTTGAATTCACCCTCTCCTACGAATCGTACGCCATCCACTGAGCGATATGAAGCCTGCACAGCCGGATGTGGAGGAAATAAAGAAAACGATTTATTCAAAAGAGATCTGTTTTTAGCAATTTCTCTTAATGTTGCTAAATTATCCATAACCCATAATGATCTGCCGAACGTAGCTATCACCAGACTCTGATCTGTGGCATGAATCTTTAAATCCGATGTTGAAACTCTCGGAAAAACTTTTGAAGGAAAACGACTCCAATGTTCACCGGCATCAGTACTGACGTATAAACCATCATCTGCTCCAAGAAATAATAACCCTGGTTGAATAGGATCCTGAGTAATACATAAAACAAAAGAAGTGATATCTTTTTCATTTGCAATTTGTTTCCAGGTTACTCCATAATCTGTTGTGTGAAAAACATAAGGCTTAGAATCATTCAGTCGATAATCATTGACGACAACAAATGCTTCAGCAGGATTATGTATTGATAATTCTATCTGAGGAATCCATGCCCCCATCGGACAACCCGGAATACGCGGAACCATGTTTGTCCATGTAAGGCCTCCATCACGTGTCAATTGGATATTTCCATCATCGGTCCCAACCCAAATAGTCTTCGGATCAACAACACTCGGAGCAATGCAAAGTATTGTCGTATTATTTTCAGCTGCTGTAGCATCGATCGTAAGTCCACCTGATTTATCCTGCTTTTGTTTTGTCGTGTCATTGGTAGTAAGATCGGGTGAAAGTATCTGCCAGGTGTGACCACAATCATCGCTGCGATGCAGAAACTGACTTCCAAAATAAATACCGCAAGCAGAACCCGGCACTGCGGCAATAGCAGCGTTCCAATTGAATCTAAGTTTCGTGCCATCCGGATGCACAGGTTTGACAAACTCATTAAAGCCTGTTTCACGATCATAGTACGCAAGGTTACCACCCTGACTCATAGCCCAACCATACCTCGTATCTGACAATCGAGGTACTACATCAAACCCATCACCGAAATAGAGTTCACGCCAATCATAATTACGTATACCACCTGCTTTTAAAACATAAGCCGGTCCAACCCATGAGCCATTGTCCTGCATACCTCCATAAATATTATAGGGATAATCATTATCAACATTGATGTGATAAAACTGACCTACCGGAATATTGGTACAGAAATGCCAATTCTCACCTCCGTCCCTTGAAATATTAAGACCGCCGTCATTTCCATCAATCAAATAAGAAGGATCATCCGGATGAATCCAGAAAGCATGATGGTCAGGATGAACAGCTTTTCCATAATCAAGAATACTTTCAAATGTGCGACCACCATCTTCACTTTTTGTAACGTAAGAAAAAAGATTCCATATCCTATTTTCATTTTTGGGATCTACATATAATTCACTGTAATAAAATGGCCGATTACCAATATTCTTCGTAGATACTAATGACCAGTGTTCGCCGCCGTCAGTGCTTTTATATAATCCATTTTCTTTTGCTTCAATAAGTGCGTAAACGATAGAAGGTGAAGAAGCCGCGATAGCTATGCCTATGCGGCCAAGATTTCCTTTCGGCAATCCTTCTTCTGATGTAATCTGTTTCCATTTTTCTCCGCCATCATATGTGATGTATAATCCTGAACCTTTTCCCCCGCTGTTAAAATCCCACGGAGTACGTCCATATTCCCATAAGGCGGCTATAATTTTTCTTGGATTTCCGGGATCCATGACCATGTCAGCTACACCGGATCTGTCATTAGAATACAGGACCTTAGTCCATGTCTTACCTGAATCTGTTGATTTGAATATTCCTCTTTCCGTATTCGGTCCCCATGAATTACCTAAGGCTCCTGCATAAATCGTAGAAGGCTGAAAGCGATCTATTAAAATTCTGTGTATCACTTTAGTTTCTGTTAATCCCATCTGCGTCCATGAACGGCCACCATCAAGGGTTCTGAAAATTCCTTTCCCGCTATTTTGTGAATTACGTGGATTTCCTTCTCCGGTGCCTACCCAGATCTCACTTGGATTTTGCTGATTGATTTTTAAAGATCCAATCGAAAGTGCCGGCTGGTCATCAAAAATGGGCTTCCAGGTAGTACCTCCATCCGTTGATTCCCATACTCCCCCTGATGCGGAGCCAATGTAGATATGATCAGGTTCTGACAACACAACATCGATGGCAGTGATCCGGCCACTCATGCCGGCAGGACCAACATTACGCATATGGAAGCCCTCGAGTATTTTGTCATCCAGGGGCTGAGCAGCAATGGAAATCAGATTGAAAAGAGCAAATATCAGCAGTAAGGGCTTTTGCATGGGATAGTGTTTATTATTTCAGGAAGACATTTGTTGGGACAAGCTACGAAAGGTGATAGTTTTAAGTTTAAAATTTAAGTATAAATAATATCCGTAGAATGTTTCGAAAGTAAAATTGTCCGAAGTTTCAAACTACGGACAACTTTACTTTCGAAACTACGGCAACATTTCTTTTGAAATTATTTACATCGTTTTCAAAAATTCAGATATTATTCCTTTTGAATAGGCCACTTATTATTTTCCCTGTTCATGTCAGCCATCCTTCTGCTTTTGTCTATCGTCAATGATTCAATGTCGCTTATTTGCAAAGGGATGTCAATGATATGATATGGATTGACCCAATCCCAATCCGGTAATACTATGACTTGTGCAGTTGCATTTGTGTATTCTTTTTTGGCACCGCGCATGATGTCAAGTGGAATGGTATAGGTGACAGATGAACCATCTTTTAAATCGACAGTCAGATCTACCGGCATGGGCATCATACCGATACGACCTATGAGTATAGACGTCTGATCATTATCTGCGTAGACAGTATCAATTGCATAATCAATTGTCTTTATGCTATTGACCATATATTCCTTGTACCAATCCAATTCAAGACCTGAAGCTTTTTCCATAATTCTTATAAAATCATGGACATCAGGATGTTTAAATTTCCATGTAGTAAAAAAATCTAACAGGCCTTTGTCGAAAGAAGGTTTTCCCATCACATATTCCAACTGATTAAGAAAGACCTGTCCTTTGGTATAGGCACCCACATTGTACGCAGCATTATATTCGAAGTGATCTGCATGAGTTGAAAGGGGCTCTTCAATTCCCTGCAGGACAAGATTTTTATATCCATCATTTGAGGCATCGAAAGGAAATTCATCCGGTTCTCCCGCAATAAAACCCTTTGACTCCAGATATTCCATGACACGGGTGGTTGCATAGGATGTGAATCCTTCATCCATCCAGTAATACAGACTTTCATTAAAACCTAATACCATTTGATACCAACTATGCATCATCTCATGCACAGATACACCTACAAGACTTGTCAAAGATCGGTGACCTGTGATCAGGGTAGCCATAGGATATTCCATGCCGCCATCTCCGCCCTGGATGTATGAATATGTCGGATAGGGATAATGTCCAAAATTGGCGTTCATATATTTGAGTGCTTCTTCCATAATGCCCGGAAGTGCTTTCCAGCTTTCAACATAATCAGGAAGTGCCTGATAAAATGTGTTCAACACTAAACCATCTTTACAAACATGTATGTCATGTGTATATCCGGGATCTGCAGCCCAAACAAAATCATGAACATTATTTGCTTTGAAATGCCATGTTAGTTGACTGCCTTTATGTTTCGGCTCAGGTCCATAATTAAACCCAATATCTTTTGCATTTTGTAAAATGCCTGATGCGGCTACCACATACCGGCTATCTAGCGTAATTCTAACATCAAAATCACCCCACACTCCATAAAATTCACGAGCTACATATGGATTAGCATTCCATCCATTCCGGTCATACTCACACATTTTAGGATACCATTGTGCCATTGAGTACCTGATGCCTTCTTTATTATCTCTTCCATTTCTTCTGATCTGAAGGGGTACCTGAGCATCATATGATATTTCAAATCTGGAAGACTGGCCCGGTTTGATAGGTTTGGCGAGAGTGACTTCGAGAATTGTCCCTGCAACTTCATATGAAAGATTCGCTCCGTCCTGTGAAAGCGTGTTGATATGTTCATATCCTATTTCTTCCGAAGAGAGATGACTGATGCGGTCACCTATTCGTGGATCAGGATCTGAGATGGTCCTTGATCGTACATCCATGACACTTCCCGGCTGAAATGTATTCATGTATAAATGGAAATAGACTTTATCAAGGATATCGGGTGAATTATTTTTGTATTTGATTGATTGTTTTCCGGAATATTTATTTGTGTTGACGTCAAGGGTCACCTCCATTTTGTAATGAATCGATTGCTGCCAATAATTATTATTGGATTTACCTTTCAAACCAGGTGAATAGGCCAATAAAAGGCCGCAAAACAGACATAATGCCCGAAAACTCATGGAGTTCATAATGAAAGGGTTATATTCGGAAAAGTAATAAAGATTTATGCTCCAGAAAGATCCGGCATTCCAATGTTTATCGTATTTATACGAAGGGAGGCGGAAATCCGATCATTTGGGTGTTCATCTGGGATTGATAGTTTGTTATAATCTTTTTACATTTGAAACCATATGAAGCAAACCAGGGCGATAATATTCTCATTGTTAGTTATTGGAATAGGTAGCAGGTTAATACCTCACTATCCCAATTTTACTGCGGTAGGAGCCATATCCTTGTTCGCTTCAGCATTTGCCGGCAGGAGGACAGTTGCTATCATTATCCCTTTTCTTGTGATGGTATTTAGCGACATGATCCTTAATAATCTGATTTTTGCCCGATTATATCCGGATGATTATAAAAATTTCGTTTTTCTTTATCGCGGTGCCCTTTGGAGCTATGCTGCTTTTGGATTGGTGGTCATCTATGGTAGTACTGTATTCAGAAATGGGGTTGGTCTTCCAAAGGTATTTTTCGGTGCACTTGGTGCTTCCATTATATTTTTCCTATTGTCCAATTTTGGTGTCTGGTCATCTACAGGCGCATATCCGGTTAATTTCACCGGGCTGATGACTTGTTATGTCGCAGGCTTACCTTTCCTCCTCAATCAGATCTTAGGAGACTTATTCTATAGTCTTGTACTTTTTGGAGTTGCACTTTATGTGTTCCAACTGAAGCCTAAGAGGCATATAGCATAAGATTTCCCATTTGCCCCTAACCCCTAAAGGGGATTTAAAGTAAGATTTACTTTCCTTTTTAA
Organism: Saprospiraceae bacterium; assembly: GCA_049289835.1. Taxonomy (GTDB): domain Bacteria; phylum Bacteroidota; class Bacteroidia; order Chitinophagales; family Saprospiraceae; genus Opimibacter. The sequence goes on from JBATMM010000554.1 coordinate 12,513, forward strand.
AATTTGAAAAAAAGTCTTTTGGCAAACAAAGTTTTTATAATTCAGCATCGTAGTTAAAAACTACGACAGACCTAATTTTACTTCCTAGGAATCCATTTAATTTCCTCGACGCCTTCTGAATGGGCCAGCCATCTGGCAAGGACAAAAAAGTAATCTGACAAACGGTTTAAGAATAGGATAATTTTTGGATCAACTTCCGACTCGAAAGCAAGGGCAACACAACGCCTCTCTGCTCTGCGGCATACAGTACGTGCCAGATGAGCAGCACTGACAGAAGAACTTCCTCCGGGCAGAATAAAGTGCTTCAGGACAGGTAAAACACCCTGCATCACATCAATTGATTCTTCAAGTGATTTTATATCCTCATCCACAAGGTCAGGCGTAATCATTTCCTTCTCAGGATCACTTGCCAGATTAGATCCAATCGTAAATAACCGGGATTGAATCATCAGCAAATATTCTGAAGCAGCCTCATCACGAACAAATGCCATCAACCAACCGATGACAGAGTTTAATTCATCGATGGTACCATAGGCTTCAATCCGAATGTGGTGTTTTGGTAAGCGTGCTCCGCCAAAGAGACCGGTAGATCCGTCATCTCCAGTCCTGGTATAAATTTTAGTCGACATTTTTAAGAAATGATTATTACTGAGCCGTACTGCTCAGTGCTGCAGTTAAATAGTTTTTATTCATTGCATCAGATTCAATATACCCATCACGCAGCTTTACTATACGATGTGCGAAAGCGGCTATGTCCGGTTCGTGTGTGACCAGAATAATTGTATTGCCAGCTGCCTGGATTTTGCCAAAGATTTCTAGGATTTCCATTGAGGTTTTTGTATCCAGGTTACCTGTAGGTTCGTCTGCAAGGATGATGGAAGGATTATTTACTAATGCCCTTGCGATAGCTACACGCTGACGTTGTCCTCCTGACAGTTCATTTGGCTGATGAGTCATTCTATCCGCCAGGCCAACCTGTTCAAGCACGTTTTCAGCTATTTCAATTCTTTTCGAACGTCTCATGCCTGCATAAACGAGGGGTAATGCTACATTTTCAAGAGCTGAAAGCCTGGGAAGGAGATTAAAGGTTTGAAAAACAAATCCGATCTCTTTATTTCTTACAGCCGCCAATTCACTGTCTGACATTTCACTGACTAGCTGATTGTTGAGATAATAGGTACCTGAAGTGGGTGTGTCAAGGCATCCGAGTATATTCATCAGTGTGCTCTTGCCGGAGCCGGAAGGGCCCATCAGTGCTACATATTCGTTTTTCTGAATCTGCAGTGAAACTGACCTCAAGGCATGAACTTTCTCCGTACCCATGATATAAGTCCGGGACAATTCAGTGACAGAAATAATCGGTAAAATCTGGTCCATAAGCTCAAAAGTATTGTTTTTAGAACTTGACAATGCAATTATTTGGATCACAGGGCCTATTCAATCGCCGAAGGTTTTTATTTTACCAGCCTTTAAGACCAACAATTTGAAGATTCCCCCTATGCAACCATCCAAAACTGTGATCAAACATGTGGCCATTGCCGGTAATATTGGTGCCGGAAAGACTACGCTTTCCACGAAGCTTGCCAGGCATTTTGGATGGGAAGTCAACTATGAGGATACAACTAACAATCCATATCTGAGTGACTTTTATGATGATATGCACCGGTGGTCTTTCAATCTTCAGATCTATTTTCTGAACAGCCGTTATCAACAAATCCTTCAGATACGAAGTGGAGATAAAACTGTGATCCAGGACAGGACTATTTTTGAAGATGCCTACATCTTTGCACCGAATCTTCATGAGATGGGGCTCATGTCCAGGCGTGATTTTGAAAATTATTTTACGCTATTCAAAAACATGAGCACTCAGGTGTCACCGCCTGATCTGCTTATTTATCTGCAGGCAGGTATTCCGACACTTGTCAAACATATCCACAATCGTGGAAGATCATATGAAGGCAGCATGAGTCTTGATTATCTCAAGCGGCTCAATCAGAAGTATGATGAATGGATCGAAGGGTACCGTGAAGGTCCATTATTGATCATCAATGCTGATGAAATGGATTTTGAAAAAAACGCTGAAGATCTTGGGAAAGTAATTTCACTTGTCAGCAGCCAGATTCACGGATTGTTCTAACTCTTCATCTTAACCACATCTGTGTGACTGGCGACTTTGGTGATTTCGGATTTATCCGTTTTGGATGCGGTTCCATCATTATGAATGTTAAAGCTAAAGGCAATACATCCTGCGAAGAAGATACCATGGAGTAGTAGAGAAACCACTACACCCATGACGCTGCTTGTTTTTTCACGATTCGTATTCATATCTGATTAGTTTAGGAAATGAAAGTAAAATGTCATCATTCACCGGTCATATTTAAAACAAGACTGGGGAATGAACGAACCTGTTACTTACGATATTGTTAAAATACCGGAAATACACGTTCATACAATACGATGTTGACCCTACAATCATATTATAGAATAAAATAATACCAGAAATCATGCCAAATCCTGAATCTTATCATCATCTCAAAAATATTTGTCAATCCTATGGAGCAACTCTGGTAGCCGTATCTAAAACCAGGAATGAACGTGAGGTCATGTCAATCTACAATTTGGGTCAAAGAATATTTGCAGAAAACAGAGCTCATGAATTGATCATTAAAGCTGAGCTTTTACCATCTGATATCGAATGGCATCTGATCGGTCATCTTCAGACGAATAAGGTTAAATCCATTATTCCCTATTTACATTGTGTCCAATCATTGGATAGTTGGAAACTGTGGGAAAAACTTAACGAAGAAGCAAAAGATGAAGGCAAGAAAATCGATTGTTTGTTGCAGATAAAAGTTGCAGTAGAAGAAACCAAATACGGATGGGATAAAAATGAATTAGACCAAGTGCTTTCTTCAGGATTGTATCTGGCCTTTTCAAATATAAGGATATGTGGTGTGATGGGGATGGCTAGTCTTACCTCTGATAAAGAACAGGTGCGTAAAGAAATGAAGCAACTAAGGAAACATTTTGATTCATTGAAACAAACTTACTTCAAGGATGCTGAACATTTCAACATACTCAGTATGGGTATGTCCGGAGATTACGAAATCGCGCTTGAGGAGGGAAGTACGATGATACGTGTAGGAAGCCTTTTGTTTGAATAAGGTATTAATTGCAGGAGAAAACTCCTGCAATGGCTGTGAAAACTCCTGCAATGGCGCAGAGAACTCTTGCAATGCCGGAGAGAACTCCTGCAATGGCACAGATTTTATTTAGTAGGATCTAAAGGTTTTAGTTTTTCTTCACTGTATCTGTTCAAAACATCACGGATGTTGTTGTACATCGGCATCGTGAGTTTTGGAAGTTCTTTCGGATCGAACCATGCGGCATCCTGGATGCCTTCTTCTTTCTGAAGGACGAGCTGATCCGGAGATGTGGTCTGCATAAGATACCATCGAGTGCGTTTGAGGGTTCTTTGCTTGCTCATCATATAACAATGGTATCCATTGTCCAGTTTTTCTACAATTTTAAGATCAGGCACGCCGGTTTCTTCACGCACTTCACGCAGAGCTGTCTGAGCTAGTGTTTCTCCAGGGTCTTGTTTCCCTTTCGGTAAATCCCAGACTCCTCTTCTGAAAATGAGCAATACTTTTCCAAAAGGATTGATGACCAGGCCGCCACCGGCTTTGATATAGAAATATAAAGATTTGAAATCCTTCCACAATTGTTCGGCATTGTCAGCTTGTATGATGATGCCTTCATGGTGTTTATTCTTTTCCAGCAACTCAATATAATTGAGAAGTATCTTGGGTTTCCCTCTGTATATCGCATGGATAAGTGAACGCTCAAATGCTGATTCATCTGCGAGATCCGAGGTTTGAGTAAGGATCAAAGGACTCTCGTTAATGTATATTTTATACCTTTGCGTCACTGTTATCTGAATTACAAATGTTTAACAATCAAATACTTGCAGTAAAACTTCTAGAAACTGATGCGATCCGTATCCAACCGGATAAGCTTTTTACCCGGACTTCAGGTTTAAGTTCTCCGATCTATTGTGACAACCGCATTTTGCTTTCCTATCCTGAAATCAGGACTGGCCTAACCGATTTAATGACGAAGGTGGCAAAAGATTTTGAATTCTTTGATAAAGATGCCTTAGTTGCTACAGCCGGAATAGCTCAAGGTGTATTATTAGCAGACCATTTGAATAAATCCTATGCTGAAGTCAGGTCAAAACGAAAAGATCACGGACGTCATAGCCAGATCAGCCCATTATCTTGTCAACAACTAATTCACCTACAATCGTGATTGATAAAAAAGCCAGAAAATTTCTCAAAGATTATTTAAGTAATGCAAGCCCTACAGGCAATGAAACCAGGGGGCAGGAAATATGGATTGATTATATCACTCCATATGTGGATGAGTGGCATACCGATGTCTACGGAACTGCATATGGTATCATCAATCCCGGTAAAAAATATCGTGTGGCTATCGAAAGCCATGCGGATGAGATATCATGGTATGTGAATTATATCTCTGAAAAAGGATTTATCCATGTCGTTCGAAATGGAGGATCTGATCAAACTATAGCGGCAAGCCGGAGAGTCAGTATTCATACACCGACGGGCATAGTACGAGGAGTATTTGGATGGCCGGCGATCCATGTGCGAAGAGGCAAGGATCTGAACCTCTCCCCTACTCTTGAAAACATCTTCATCGATGTTTGTGCAAAAGATAAAAAGGAAGTGGAGGCCATGGGCATTCACATCGGCTGCATCGTGACATATGATGATCCTTATGAAGAAATCACAAAAAAACATTTCATAGGAAGGGCACTTGACAATCGCCTGGGTGGTTTTTGTATGGCGGAGATCACACGCAAGTTGTATGAAGAAGGAATAAAACTACCTTATTCGCTTTATGTCATCAACTCTGTTCAGGAAGAAGTTGGATTGCGTGGTGCACAAATGATCGCAGAGACGATCAGGCCAAATGTTGCCATAGTGACAGATGTTACGCATGATACGCATACGCCATTGATCGATCCAAAACAGGAAGGTGATGTACGTTTAGGAAGTGGGCCAGCAATAACGTATGCTCCTTCTGTACATCGTAGGTTACTTCAACTTATTGAAGATGCTGCGAAGGAAAATCAAATTCCATATCAGCGGGTTGCTGCATCCAGAAGTACAGGAACGGATACGGATGCATTCGCTTATGCAAATGGTGGTATACCCTCTGCTTTGGTTTCCATTCCATTGAGATACATGCATACTACAGTGGAGATGGCACACTTCGATGATGTAGATAATCTTATCTCATTGGTAGTTGCCTGCCTGAAGAAAATCAAATCAGGTCACAATTTTAAATACCTTGATCGATAAGATTCTACGCGACATTATCAATCTCCTGCTCTACGGAGGTGCTTTTATTGGCTTATGTGCTGCCTGTATTACTGCCCTTACATTTGAATTGGTTGGTGAGGTTGGTCAATTGCAATTATCCTATATTTTATTAATCGGAGTTTCAACGGCTGCACTCTATAGTGGTCATCGTGTGATAGGACTGCATAAAGTAGCACATGTGACTGCACATGAAAGATATACTGTGATCCGAAAATACAAAGTACATATCTGGGTGTATTGTGCTGTATGGATAGTCCTAAGCATTTGGCTTTTTATTCCATTAGCCAGTATTGAGTTTTTAGAGTGGTTAATTCCCGGCGGAAGCATTGCGGTAATGTATGTATTGCCTCTTTTATCTAAAGGACGCAGGCTTAGAGATTTGGGATGGGTAAAAATAATAATGATCGGGTGGTCATGGGCATGGCTTACGGCATTGATGCCTGCACTTTATTTTGGAAAAGAGCCTTTGTTTATTTCGATCTTTATGGGATTAGGTCGAATGTTGTTTATTATAGCGATCACTATTCCTTTCGAGATCAGGGATATTTCAGTTGATGGTTCTGTTGGCTTGACGACGCTGCCCGTATATTTGGGTATGGAAAAAACAATACGGTCCGGAATTGTTTTATGTTTTCTCCTTATTGGATTCGTAACCGTTAGTTCTTTTCATTATCATGATCCTGCTTATGGTATATCGATGAGTTTGGTTTCCATCCTCTCGATTTGGATACTGAAAAAGAGTCCTCATATCACTGACGATTATTTTTTCAGCGGGCTCACAGATGGGACGATGGTCCTGGCACTATCGGTGTATTGTGTAGTTGGAAATTTGATTTGCACCTAACTTCTCTATGCTTCGACCAGCTAAACTCATCCTATTGCTTCAGCTCAGTAACCCGGGGACTTTATTCCTTCCATCATAAAAAACAAAAATGAATAATAGAAGAAATTTTAGCTCAGGTGCAAAATGGGAACCAATAGTTGGATACTCAAGGGCCGTGCGTATTGGAAATGTCATTGAAGTCTCCGGAACTTGTGCAGTTGACGAAAATGGAAATGCATTTGCGCCAGGTGATGCATATGCACAAACATTGAAAGCCCTTGAAATCATTAAAAAGGCTATTACTTCACTTGGGGGGAGAATGGAAGATGTAACGAGAACAAGAATTTTTGTGACTAACATTAATGATTGGGAAAAAATAGGCAAAGCTCATGGGGAAATTTTCCATACTATAAGGCCGGCTACAACGATGCTTGAAATCTCGAAGTTGATATCGCCGGAGTATGTCGTGGAAATTGAAGCAACAGCTATCCTGAAAGATTAATATCGATGTCGTCATACAAAGTCAAGGAGATCTATTACACATTGCAGGGGGAAGGTGCCAGAACCGGAAGGCCCGCGGTTTTTCTTCGATTTACGGGATGCAACCTATGGAGTGGTCGTGAAGAAGATCGATCTGATGCTGTTTGCAAATTTTGTGATACAGATTTTATTGGAATCGATGGTGTGCAGGGCGGCAAATATAATGCGCTAACCCTCGCAGCAAAAGTGAATGAATTGTGGCCTTCAGATAGAGGGCAAAAATATGTAGTGTGTACCGGGGGTGAACCTTTATTGCAACTGGATGAAGAACTTATCCATGCTCTTCACCTATCTGGATTTGAAATAGGTATTGAGACTAATGGTACGATCACAGTGCCTAAAGGTATCGATTGGATATGTGTCAGTCCAAAAGCGAATACAGAAGTGGTTGTAAAGAAAGGAAGTGAATTGAAACTTGTGGTGAGACAACAAGGCATTGATCCTACAATATTTGAATCATGGGATTTTGATAATTACTATTTGCAACCTATGGATGGACCTTATTTGAAAGAGTTTACGGAATGGGCTATGCAATATTGTCTGGAGCATCCACAATGGAGGTTGAGCATACAGACGCATAAACTGCTGGGGATACGATGAACTTCGGGTCTTGCCCCTATGCATCGACTTCCTGCTCTCATCCTTGTTCTACAGCTCAGCAACCATCCCCTAAAGGGGACTTTTGTAAAACTGAATAGTGGGTTTACGTTAAGTGCGTTTGTTCGAGGTCAGAGACACTCGAACGTCTGAGCCTCGTTTTTGTCCATAACTCAACTATCGGATCAATGTGATATCCGTGAAATAGAATTGATCATTTCCTTTTTCATCTTTCCACTTTAGCTTGACGATATAAACACCTGGTGAGACAGGTTGGTTTTTGAAAGTACCATTCCAACTGAAAGGAGGAGATCCATTTTGCAAATAAACCAGGTTACCCCAACGATCAAATATTTCGAGAGAGCGAATGTCAATTGGATTTGCAGAAGTCTCTACGATAAGCACATCGTTGATACCATCAT